>CAINVI010000125.1 GCA_903854075.1 Candidatus Pollutiaquabacter sp.
AACGCTTTTTACAACGATGAGCTGGTCAACGATGTGGGTAATATTGGAACGGATAAAGAATTCACCATTCTTGAGTTGGCTAAAACCATTATCAAGCTGACTGACTCCCGTTCGCAGATCATTCATTTACCGTCCCTGAAAGAAGGTGACATGACCCGTCGTTGTCCGGATGTTACCAAGATGCGTCAATTGTTGAACCGCGATTTTACGACGCTTGAAGATGGTATCTCCAAAATTCTGCAGAACAGTAATTTCGTAATGGCCTAACCGGCTGTTTGAACTTCTTTTACTGGCGATTGTTCTGAGGGCGAACCGTCGTCCTATTTCCATACCTTCGTCGTATGAATGATCCCCGTCATTATCAACAGTTGATCGAACAACGACTTTCAACACTGGAGTTGGGCAGTCGTCCGCCGGAGTTGTATGATCCGATCCGCTATATGCTCGCGCTTGGTGGTAAGAGGATGCGTCCTGCGCTTTTGCTCATGGCCAATGAGATGTTCGGTGGAAATACCGAAACGTCCATAGGGCCGGCCTTGGGCATCGAGGTCTTCCATAACTTCACGTTACTCCACGATGATATCATGGATAAAGCGCCCTTGCGTCGCAGTCAGCCCACGGTTCATACGCGTTGGAACAATGATATTGCCATTCTTTCCGGCGATACGATGTTCGTTCATTCCTGTCAATTGATGATGCAGACATCGTCCGAACTTCAGGCAGAGGTGCTTGCTGATTTTTTTAAAACAGCCATTGAAGTTTGTGAGGGACAACAGCTGGACATGAATTTCGAAAATCAGCCGCACGTTTCCATCGCTGATTACATTGAAATGATTCGATTGAAAACAGCTGTTCTGTTAGGTTGTTCTTTACGCATCGGCGCACGACTAGCGGGAGCTAGCGCTCTTGATGCAGACCGCTTATATCATTTTGGAACAGACCTTGGTATTGCCTTTCAACTGCACGATGATTTACTCGACGCTTACGGCGATCCTGAAAAATTCGGCAAACAAGTAGGGGGCGATATCATCGCCAACAAGAAAACGTTTCTTATGCTGTCGGCGATAGAGTCGGCGGACATGTATACACTGGATGAATTAAACGATTGGTTGCGTCGGAAGGACTTCAACGCTGTAGAGAAAGTGGATGCAGTAAAGCGGATTTTTGAAAAGTTGGACATCCGCAGCCGCACGCAACAAGAAATTGATCGTTACTTCGATCGGGCGCTGTCTGCTTTGTCTGCTATTCCCGTAGCGGATAACCGAAAAGTTGCGTTGCGCACCTTGTCAGAGCAATTAATGGTACGTGAGCATTGAGCAGCCTTAAAGCTGTGCTGGAATCTTTTTACTTTTCTTCCCGGATAACATGAACCCAGCCATGGAAATCGCGGCCGCGTGAAACAAGCACGTAGTAGTAGGTATCCGAATTCAAATTGGCAGCATCCCAGTTATTCTGGTAATCCTGACTTTCAAAAACAAGTACTCCCCAACGGTCCCAGATTTTCAGAACGCTGTTATTAGGCAGGTTGTTGATGACGAAGTAATCGTTTTTGCCCGGACTGGCAGGATACGGAGTGAATACGTTAGGTATTACGAAAGGCGAGAACTCGATCACAAGCTCATCGCTCGCTTGTTCGCAGCCTCCAACAATAGTCAAGGTCAGCACGATGGAATCTGATTCGAAGTCGGCTTCGCTCGGTTCGTAGCTGGCAAATAGCGAGGTATCGGAAGGGTAGAAGAAGCCGTTTCCGGAAGTACTCCAGACCACACCGCCTGCGTTGGTAATTGTTGGTGTTAACTGAATCGAAATTCCGCTCGTGAACGCTGCACTAAGTAGCGTGTCAGGACCTGCGTTGACCGTAGGCGGAAACGCGTAGTTGATCAACAATGTATCCTGCACATTCAGGCACGCGCCAGTAGTGGTCAGATATATGAAGTTGAATCCGTCGGTAGTATCATTTACACCTGGAATATAACTGGTATTGTTTGAGGTGGTTCCCGGCAAGAAATTTCCGTCACCAGAGGTACTCCACACCAATCCGGTTGCGTTTTGCTGACTACCGCTCAGAGAAACGCTATCTCCGTAGCAAGCGATGATATCGTCACCGGCATCCGGTATACCGGCAGGTATCACGGTCACAGTAACAGGCGCAGTGGCTGTACATCCGGCAGTGTTGGTAACTTGTACGGTATATTCGGTGGTAGCTGCCGGCGTAACAGTGATTACTGAGTCGGTGGCACCGCCAGGTGTCCACAGATAAGTTCCGCCGCCCGTTGCAGTCAATGTAGCAGCGGTACCCTGACAAACGGAATCAGCAGAGGCTGTCGCATTGGCCGCCGGCAATGGAACGATATTTACTAGTACAAGGTCGGAATCGTCCGGGCAACCAATGGCCGCGGAAATGACAGTCAATGTGATTGTTCCGGTATCGGTATTTCCCGTCAAGTAGGTCGGAGAGATAATAGAAGGATCAGAAAATGTTCCGCTGCCGGACGTGCTCCATGCCACTGTGCCAAACGGCGCAGACGCTGTCAACAGTATTGCAGCGCCACTACAGGCGGTTACGGAATCTTGTATCGCATTTACAAAAGGACGCGGATTGACCGTTACATTTATCAACGTAGGAGTGCTGCTGCAATTACCTAAATTCGTTGCTGTCAAGGATAGTTGATAGTTACCACTGTTCGGCCAGGTCACCGTGACTGAATCAAAGCCTTGGTTGTTGGCAGTGATTATTCCGCCGGTTGGTTGCCACGTGTAAAATGTTCCTGCTGTCGGTGGATTGATGGTATATAAAATGGAACTACCCTGACAGACCAGCGAATCTCCATTTACTGTAGGTGGAACGGGAATCGGATTTACGGAAATTAAATAGACGTAGGCTGGACCTTGACAACCGGCAGCGTTGGTTTCAAATACACTTACAGTGCCATTGCCGGCAGCGCTCCATTGCACTGTTACTGTTGGGTTTTGATTGCTGCCGATTATTGTACCGCCACTCACGGACCAATTAAACGTGGAGCCGGGCGTTGCGAATACATTATAGTTCAGTGTGCTGTTAGCGCAAGGATTAGCATTTCCGGTGACTACCGGTGCAACTGGCGCAGGACTTATAAAAACATTCAGCAACTGGGTATTCCCAATGCAGGAGTTCGCGGCAGAGTCAATCACACTGATGCTTCCGTTTCCTGAATTCCCCCAAATTACTGCTACACTGCTTGTTCCCTGACCGCTTTGTAAACTACCTCCGTTGACCGTCCATTGGTAGTTGCCATTAGCAGGACTTACGGTATAAATGACATTGGTTTGGTTCTGACAAACCGTATCTGTGCCGGAAATCGGACCAGTCACCGGAGTGGCTTGAACGATTACAGTAATGGTATCGATGGCGGTGCAACTGCCGCTAGTTCCGGTAACAATAAAATCATAAGGTGAACCCGCCGAGGTTAAGCCGGTAACCGTGATGCTGTCGTCCGTTGATCCTGTGCTCCAGATGTACGATGTAGCGCCACTGGCACTAAGAACCAGCGAACCGCCTCCGCAAACAGTCGTGTCAGCACTGGTGGTCAGATTTATTCCATTCGTGACCACAACTTGTTGCGTTAATGCTGTAGTGCAACTATTTACCGGATCATTCACCGTTACTCCAAAGTCATAGATGCCTGTTCCGCAGCTACTGAAATCGAAAGTAGCTGTTGCGTTGGTCGGGTTCTGCGGGGTCACACAGGATGGAAGCTGTGTCCATACATACGTAGAGCCAGCGTTCGCTCCGGAAATAGAAATGGTGGAAGTGGCGGAAGGCGAGTTGGCACACAATAAAAGATTCGATGCGCTGATGATTGGTGGGGCCTGAATACTGACCGTATCACTGACGGTGGAGTCACAGCCGAATGCATCGCGGACAGTCAGATAGAATATTGTTGTACTGCCAACCGTGGCGGATGTTGTCAGTGCAGTAGTGTCGTTAATGACCACAGCAGGATTGCTACTGGTCCACAGGTAGGTGGTTCCTGACCCGCTCGTGCTGCCTGATCCATCAAGGGAAACGACAGCAGCACTACCTGCACAAATCAAGCCCGGACTTACAGCAGCCACTGCTGCCGGTGCCGGTCGGGAAGGAGCAAGGAAGACGGTGTCGCGAATACAACCTGCAGGACTGGTGACACGAAGCCGGATGGAGTCACTTTCGCAGGCAAATGCACCGGTTGATGCCGCTCCAGGATTTACGATGGACGTCAGTCCACTCCAGCTAAAGCTGGCATTGGCTGTTGTGCTGGAAGCGCTGAGTTGGATATTACTGCAGCCGCAAAACGGAGTTACCGGAGTGACGGTTATGTTGGGCCGCTGGTTGACGGTAAGAATGAAAATATTGGTATCGACGCATGAACCGGATATACCGATTACCGTGAACAGCGTCGTTGTAGTCGGGCTTACTACTTGCTGTGCAGCTGTAGAGTCTGTAAAAGTATACGCCGGTGTTGCTGACCAGCTGTATTGCGTATAGTTGTTTGCGGTGATGGTAGCGGCATTTCCTTGACAAATAACTGCTGTGCCATTGATGGTTAAGTTGGAGTTATTCTGGATCGTGAAAGAAGTGGTGATGGTATCTCTGCAACCTGTTATACCGTCATTGACAATAACTGCATAGTTATAGGTGGTTGCGACTCCTTGTAAGAAGTTAACATTTACCGTGGAGGAGTCGCTGTTGGCTCCTGAAATGGTCAAATAACTTGGCGAAGCATACCAGGAATACGTAGACCCTGCACCGGCTCCGCTTACAGTGAAAGTATTGGAAGTAGTAGGATCGGTGACGCAAAGACTGGGAATCCCCGGGGATACCGTTGGTCGGGGGCGAACGGTCACATTAGTACAGGCTGCACTGGAACTGCAGCCGGCGGCATCGGTAACCGTAACGCAGTATGACCGAGAAGATGTGGCGGTCAGCGTTGGATTAGGAGCATTGCTGTTGCTGAGTCCGGCACTGGGCAGCCAGGAGTAGGTGAAGGGGCCGCTGCCGGAAGAGACACTGGCCGATAGAGAAACCGTACTGTTGTAACAAGCGGTGATCGTCGGCGTTGTGCTGACTACTGGACGAGGATTTACTGTAACCAACGAAGTGGCCGTACTGGTGCAGCCGAATGCATCCGTAACCGTTACTGTATAAGGATAAGTTGTTCCCGGCGATAGTCCGCTGACGGTTGTGCTGGAGCATGTCACACAACTGATAGTGCCACTTCCATTCCAACTGTAGGAATAACCGGGATTGCCTCCTACCGCCGTAACCGAAACCGTAGCCGATTGTCCTTCGCAGATAACTTGTGCTGCAGTCGAGGTAAGCAGCGGTTGTGGATTAAGGTCGATAAATGTTGTTGTTGTATCTGTGCCGCAAACCCCCGCAGCAATAAGGGTAATCTGATAGAATGTCTGAGGCCCGGTGAAGCTGTGACTAACCGACTGGCCGCTCGCGGTATTGTTTGCTCCGGAATTCGGATCGCCAAAATTCCAGGTCCAGCTGGTCACGTTCGGGTCAGAGTACGGCGGATCGGGAAGAACCTCTGCACTTCCGGTGAATGAAACCGTGCTACCAACACAGGATTGATTAGGACTGAATGAAATATTGGCTAAGAGTTCCTGAACAATTATATCCTGGCTCACTGTCTTGCAGCCACATTCGGTATTGCACACTCGAAGAGTAACAGTATGAGTGCCTGGCGTTGTAAATACAATATTGGTATCCGCTCCCGAAGAGGGAATGCTGCCTCCGTTATCGATGGTCCACTCGTAGGTGACATTAGTGCCGCCCAACAAAATGGAGGTGTTGTCCAGTTGGACGTTCAATGGTAAACAGCCGTAAGATGGGTTGGTGTTGAAATTGGCGGAAGGTCGACCAACAATGGCATTGTTAACGGAAGTAGCCTCAATGGAAAAAGCTTCCTGATTACCACTTGCGCCGTCCACCATAATATAGTAAGTCGTGTTAGCGGTTGTGTTGAAGGTAATGGACATGGCACCACCGGTGACTGAACTGCCGGTGGTACAGTTTCCGGTGGTAGTCAATGCTCCACAGTTTCCGGTGAAAATTTCCATTTCTAACCCCGGATTATTACCAATGTTGGTGACAGAAACCGTTGTGCTGCCGTTCGAAATAGCGGTCAAGGTGAACCAGACGTTATTGGTAACGACGCCATCGCCGCAGCTCAAGGTCTCGCCCGGGCCGGCGGTTGCGCCTTGTGTCGTGCTCGGAACGATACTGTTGGCACACAACTGAACCGCATTGGAACAATTGTTTTGCGCGTAGGTTGGGCTACACCAGCCGGTGATAACGAAAGCAATAAAAAATAGAATCCGGCGGAACATGGAATCGGGCGGTGCTTCGAATAAGGGTTTTAGTGGTCTTTCGTCCCGAAAAGAGACACGAGAGGTTGAATGTTCTACGAAGGAGTTCCACCATAGTTACGTCCGCATCCGGACATCATTTGGAATTAGGGGTGGTTAAAGAAATCGTATTTTAGCTGTCTATCGTGAAAAACAGCATTTCCCAACTGCTTGGATTGGCGGGTACCGTTACCCGTGCCCGACTGATCAATAGTACCAAGGTGTTGACCGGATTCTGGAGGTCCCGATTCACCGGAAATACGTCGCATCCGGGTTTGCCGATGAGCCTTTCGGTGGAACCGACGACTTCCTGCAATTTACGATGTCCGGAATGTCCCAGCGGATTGCGGTCGTTTACGCGGCCGACGGGAATGCTTGATCCAGTTTTATTCGAAAAGATTCTTCGAGAATCCTACCGACATGTTCAATACCTGACATTTTATTTTCAGGGTGAACCCTTCCTGCATCCTCAGTTTCTTGAGCTGGTCAAGCTTGCCAGGAAGTTTAACATCTATACGGTAACGTCTACCAATGGTCATTATCTCAACGAAGAGACGGCCCGTAAAATCGTAGAATCAGGACTGAACAAACTGATTGTTTCCGTGGATGGAGCAACGCAGGAAACGTACGAGCAATACCGTATCGGCGGAACATTGGAAAAAGTGCTGGAGGGTACGCGACGAGTCGTTGACTGGAAGAAAAAACTCCGGCTTCGCACACCCGCTGTGGAACTCCAGATGCTGGTCGTCCGGCCCAACGAACATGAATTGGACGCTGTCGCGAAACAGGGTACATCAATCGGCGTGGATTCAATAGTATTTAAGACCGCTCAAGTGTATGATTTTGAAAAAGGCCATCCGCTGATTCCAACAGATCAACGGTATTCCCGGTATGTACAACGGTCGGATGGCAGTTGGAAAATCAAAAACAGTCTGGAAAATCATTGCTGGAAGATGTGGCACTCGTGTGTTATCACATGGGATGGAAACGTGGTTCCCTGTTGTTTCGATAAGGATGCGAACTATGTCATGGGTAATTTGAAAGAAGCGTCGCTGCGAGAAATATGGAACTCTCCGCGGTACCGGAGTTTTCGTGAACAATTATTCAACGGGCGGTCCTCCATTGATATCTGTCGCAATTGTACCGAGGGCACCAAGGTTTTTGAATAAACGTTACTTCCTGGTTGCCGGCGTGATCGTTAATTACTTCTTTTTTGATAGTGTACTAACGACATAGTTGTTATTTTTACCTTTCAATTCAACGGCAACTATGAATATCATCGGCATCATTCCTGCCCGTTACGGCTCCACTCGCTTTCCCGGCAAGCCGTTGGTGAACATCAACGGAAAATCGATGATTCAGCGGGTGTACGAACAATGTCTGAAGAGCCAGCGACTCAACATAGTAATCATTGCCACCGATGACGAACGCATTGTCAAGCACGTTACCGAATTCGGTGGACAGGTAGTGATGACATCTCCGCAGCACCTTAGCGGAACAGATCGTTGTGCGGAAATCATCCTGCGAGAAACCATGAAATG
The DNA here is from genome assembly GCA_903854075.1 of Candidatus Pollutiaquabacter sp. GTDB lineage: Bacteria > Bacteroidota > Bacteroidia > AKYH767-A > 2013-40CM-41-45 > Pollutiaquabacter. The sequence continues at coordinate 7,917 of CAINVI010000125.1, forward strand.
GGATGCCGTTATCAATATTCAGGGAGATGAGCCCTACATTCATCCCGAACAGATTGATTTACTCTGCAGTTGCTTTGAGATCAACGACGTTAACATTGCTACACTTGTCAAGAAAATCCAGACACCGGATGAATTGTTCAATCACAATAATGTGAAGGTGGTGATGAATAAGCGTAAAGAGGCGATTTATTTCAGTCGTTCTCCCATTCCTTACAACCGGAACTTTCCCGAAGAGGAGTGGTTGAAGCATTCCAGCTATTACAAACACATTGGTATTTACGGGTATCGTGCCGTCGTTCTCGCAGAGCTGGCCGCACTTTCCAAAACTAATCTTGAAGTTACCGAATCGCTGGAGCAGCTGCGCTGGATTGAAAATGGTTATGCTATCCACGCGGCGGTTACAACGCTTGAAAGTGTAGCCATTGATACGCCGGAAGACCTTGAAAAGGTCAAGGCTTGAAACTTCGGAATAGAATCAGGCGCCCAGGCCGGACTTGTAGAAAGCAAGACAACGTTCCCGCGCTGCCTTGTAATCAACCATTCGCTTTACATACGTGAGTTCCTGGAATTCAGGCACCCATTTTTTGATGTAACGGAAGTCGGGATCGAATTTTTTAGTCTGTTCATCCATATTGAAAATGCGGAAATACGGTGCTGCATCGACTCCTGTTCCTGCGCTCCATTGCCATCCGCCGTTGTTACTGGCCAGTTCAAAGTCGATTAATTTTTGTGCAAACCAGCTTTCGCCCCAGCGCCAGTCAATGAGCAGGAATTTAGTGAGAAAAGAAGCAGTGATCATACGGACGCGGTTGTGCATGAAACCCGTTGCGGCCAATTCGCGCATGCCGGCATCAACAATGGGAAATCCCGTTTGTCCATTGCACCATAACTCAAATTCAGCTTCGTTGTTGCGCCAAACGAGTCGGTCATACTGTGGTTTGAAGGATCGTTCGACCACATGCGGAAAATGCCACAGGATCATCTGGTAAAATTCCCGCCAAATTAATTCGTTGAAGAATTTATCGCTCAACGGAAAGGTGTGACGGGCTAGTTCACGTATACTGATGGTTCCGAAACGAAGGTGAACGCCCAGTCGAGATGTACCGCGTATGCCGGGGATGTCACGCGTTTCTCCATACTGTAGGATAATTTCGTCCGATACGCTGTCAGAAGGCAATTCCTCGTTCATATCCCGGAAGCCGATCTCAGCCAGCGTCATCACAGTTTGCGGTGCAGAGGCGGCGAAACATCCTGCTTTCGGAGAGCAATCGAACGATTTCATGTGCTCCGGCTTCAGGCGGCTGCGCCATTTTTTCATGTAAGGCGTATACACGGTGTAAGGTGTACCGTCATCTTTGACGACTTCTGATTTTTCAAAAATTACCTGATCCTTAAAGGTGTGGAATCCGATGCCGTGCTGCTGCAATAATTCGCTGACTTTTTGGTCGCGCTGCTGCGCGTACGGCTCGTAGTCGTGATTGGTGTAGACTTGATTTACGTTTCCCGAAGCAATGAGCTTCTTCCATACCTCGAGCGGTTTACCGTGATATACCAGCAAAGAAGCCCCGAAGTGTTGAAGCTCCCGGTTCAATCGTTCCAGTTGCCGGTGTATGAAAACTACGCGCCGGTCGTTTTTGTCCGACAACTTTCCGAGGATTTCCTTGTCAAAAATGAATACGGGTTGAACGGGTAGTCCGGTCGTTAGTGCATGATGCAGTCCGGCATTATCATGAAGGCGAAGATCGCGTCGAAACCAGAAGTATGCAGCCATGAGAAACGATTATAAGGACGAGTGGAGGAATTAAATCAAATGATGCTGAAGGGAGGACTCCAGCGCGGGGAAGTCAAAACGAAAGCCGGTTGCCAGTGTCTTTTCCGCCGAGACGTGTTGTCCTTGTAAAACGAGTGCTGATTGCTCTCCCAACAACATTTTAAAGATTATGGAAGGAACCGCGATGGGCCAAATAGGACGATGCAATGCTTTGCCGAGCGCCTTGATAAAATCCTTGTTATGTACCGGATAAGGCGCTACTGCGTTATAGGTTCCGGTCAGGCTGGGGTTCGTGATGGCGTATTGAAATAACTTGGCGAGATCGTGGCTGTCGATCCATGAAATGAATTGTCGGCCATTTCCGTAGGGAGCGCCGGCGAAAAGCCGAACCGGTCGTGCCATGACTGGTAAGGCGCCATCCTTTCGGTCAATGACAAAACCGATGCGTAGTATTACCAATCGAGTGGTATCGGTTTTTAACCGTTGAAGGGATTGTTCCCAGGCGATGCAGGTTTCCGCCAGAAACCCTGTTCCGGCAGCATCATTTTCGGTGACCAAGCGATCAGCGGTATCGCCATAGAAACCTGTTGCACTGGCGGCTACCACCGTGCTAATGGTATGGGGAAGTATGCGTAGCTGTTCGGCCAGGAAGGCGGTGCTTTGGGTTCTGCTTTCGAGGATTTCACGTTTACGTTGGGCGGTCCATTTTTCATCAGCAATGCCGGCACCCGCCAGATGAACGACAGCAACAACACCCTCCAGGGCGCGCGGATCAAACTGGTTTTTTTCCGGTTGCCATTGGTAAGAAGCCGCAAAGCGAGCGTCACGGACAACAGACCGGCTCATGGCAATAACATCAAATCCGGCCGTCAGCAATTGTTCCGCCAACTTTCCGGCAATCATCCCGCTGGCACCGGTGATCAATATTCGTTTCTTCGCGCTCATTACTATGAAGAGACAAATTAAACCTCTTTTTTGTTTTAGTTTGTTTTTAAATGCGCGTATTGATAATTTTCGCCGCTCCCACAATAACACCAACTTCTATGCTACTCGATCCCGGTGCCGCCTTACTGTTGTTAATGACTATTTCCGCCGTAGGTATGTTGATCGTTCGCTTGCTGAAAGCGGGTAAAAAAGGGCTTGCGGCCTTGAAGCTGGAGGCCTTGTACCTTGCGCTGTATTGTTTCATGGTCGGCGGCCTGTTTTTCTTTGTCCTCACCAAAAAGGACAGTGATTTAGGGGAACCTATCTGGATCCTGATGCTTTCCGTCGTTTTTATTTCGGGATTTGTGTTGCGCGTGTACGCCCTATTCCGGATGATTAGCCAAGTGGTGGGAGGCTCCGGTCCGGACAAGCAATAACTTTAGCGTTGTTTTTTTAGCGATTTTACGGAAGGATAAGGCGATTTCCGAGGCGCCTTCAATTATTTTCAAATAATTGAAAATCAGTTAATTAAACTTACACTGATCACCGGATTCATCCGCCAGGGAGGATTTTGCCTCCCGTGAACAGATTTCCGCTGATAAGATATTTTGCCACCTGTTTGGATAAATTGAAAAAATCCGTACTTTTGCAACCCCTTCGGGGAATCCTTTTCCATTCCAAAACCCTTAAAAATCAAGGTAAAGTGGACGCATTGAGTTATAAAACGGTTTCGTTGAACGATAAGACCGTAAAAAAAGAGTGGGTAGTTGTTGATGCTACCGATATGGTTGTTGGACGTCTTTCCACCCAAGTGGCGATGATCCTGCGCGGCAAGAATAAGCCGAGTTTCACTCCGCACGTAGATTGCGGCGACAACGTAATTATCATCAATGCCGGCAAAATCCGTTTCACGGGCAGTAAGCTGGCGGATAAAGTATATGTACGTCACACGGGATATCCGGGCGGTCAGCGTTTTGCTTCTCCGAAGCAGGTGTTGAACACGCATCCTGAGCGCGTTTTGGAAATGGCTGTTCGCGGCATGCTTCCAAAAGGTCGTTTGGGTCGCGCCCTGTTCCGTAACCTGTACGTTTATTCCGGCAATCAGCACCCGCACGAGGGTCAGCAGCCAAAATCTATCAAAATCGCCTAACCTCTGATCTGAATATTACGCCATGATCCATACCATCGGCAGAAGAAAGACCTCCATCGCCCGCGTGTACCTCACTCCGGGCAACGGCAACATCACGGTCAACGATCGTGATTACAAAATTTATTTCCCGGTTGGCCCGCTGCAGTACGTCTGCACCCAGGCTCAGACCACGGTGAATGCTGCGGAAGCTTACGACATCACGGTTAACGTGATGGGTGGCGGTATCCGCGGACAAGCGGAAGCTATCCGTTTGGGCATTGCCCGTGCACTGGTGAAAGTTAACGAAGAGAACAAATCGCCGCTTCGCAAGGAAGGCCTTATGACTCGCGATCCACGTATGGTGGAACGTAAGAAGCCAGGTCAGCGCAAAGCCCGTAAGCGTTTCCAGTTCTCCAAGCGTTAATCCAATTCTTCGATTTCTCACGCAACAGCTATACATCATTCAATGTCTAGAGTCACTTATCAAGAACTGCTCGATGCAGGCGCACACTTCGGTCACCTGAAGAGCAAGTGGAACCCGAAAATGGCCCCGTACATTTTCATGGAGACCCGTGGTATCCACATCATCGACCTGAACAAAACCGTCGCTAAGATCGACGAGGCGGCGAACGCCCTAAAGCAAATCGCCAAGTCAGGCAAAAAGATTCTTTTCGTCGCCACCAAAAAGCAGGCGAAAGAAATCGTAGCCAATGCTGCTGGCAAGGTGAACATGCCGTTCATCGTGGAACGCTGGCCTGGTGGTATGTTGACCAACTTCGCGACCGTACGTAAGTCGGTGAAGAAGATGGGTCAATACGAAAAGATGGAAACCGATGGTACGTTCGCGAACATCTCTAAAAAAGAGCGTTTGATGATTACCCGCGCGAAATCCAAGATGGAACGCTTCCTGGGTAGCATCTCCGATCTTTCCCGTCTTCCGGCCGCTGTATTTATTATCGACCTTAACAAAGAACATATCGCTGTTGCTGAAGCGCACAAGCTGAACATTCCTACGTTCGGTATCGCGGATACCAATACCGATCCTTCTCAGGTGGATTTCGCTATTCCTGCAAACGATGATGCGACCAAGTCAATTTCTCTCATCATGGATACCATGGTGAAAGCCATTGAAGAAGGTCTCTCCGAGCGCAAGATGGATAAGGACGCAGACAAGGAAAAAGAAGAAGTTGCTGAAGGCGCTGCAGAAGGTGAAGCTGATGCAGAAACCGAAGCATAAATAAAATTAGTTCCGATTTAAGTACCTACTACAATGTCAACGATTGCTATCAGTGCCGCCGATGTAAATAAACTCCGCCAAATGACCGGCGCGGGTATGATGGATTGCAAAAAAGCCCTTACCGAAGCCAACGGCGATTTCGAAGCGGCGATTGACTTGCTCCGCAAAAAAGGACAAAAAATTGCTGCGAACCGTCAGGATCGTGAAGCGAAAGAAGGCTATGTATTCGGAAAAATTTCTTCGGATGCTAAACACGGTGCGGTCGTTTCCATTTGCTGCGAAACCGATTTCGTGGCTAAGAACGCTGACTTCGTGAAGTTCGGTGAGTCTATCCTCGATCTGGCGATGGCCAACAAGCCGGCTACCATCGATGAGCTGAAAGCACTTTCATTGGGAAGCACTACCGTAGCGGAAGCTTGCGTAGAGCAAATGGGTAAGATTGGCGAAAAAATCGAAGTCGTCGATTACCAGGTGGTCAACGCTGATAAAGTTATCGCTTACAATCACCCTGGAAATAAGCTTGCTGCTATGATCGGCTTCAACGTAGCTGTATCCGAAGAAGTAGCGAAAGATATCGCGATGCAGGCTGCTGCTATGGCTCCGGTTGCGATTGATAAGGACGATGTAGACACTAAAATGCTCGAGCGTGAAATGGATATCGCTAAAGATCAGGCCCGCCAGGAAGGTAAGCCGGAAGCGATGATCGAAAAAATCGCCCAGGGTAAAGTCAACAAATTCTACAACGAATACACGCTCCTCAATCAGGAATTCATCAAAGACGATAAGAAGACGGTCCGCCAGTACCTCGAGTCGGTCGATAAGAACATCAAGGTTACCGCGATGAAGCGTGTAAAGATCGGATAATCTGATTCTTCAACCCTTTCAAAAAGACCTGTCAGCCGACGGGTCTTTTTTTTGGCTGGAGGTTTCCGGCGAACATGGATCAGCACCTCCACGGTAGCATCCAATCCTATTTTTTTCTTACTTTCGTCCTTCGATGAAGTACAAACGCATCCTCTTAAAGCTCAGCGGCGAATCGTTGATGGGTGAAAAAGATTTCGGAATCGATCATAGCCGACTCAAGGAGTACGCTATGGAGATCAAGACCATCGTCGAACGTGGCGTGGAAACGGCCATCGTGATTGGCGGCGGAAATATTTTCCGTGGAGTAGGAAACGATTCCGGCGGTGCTATTGACCGTGCTCAAGGCGATTATATGGGGATGTTGGCAACCGTGATTAACAGCATGGCTTTGCAGAGTGCATTGGAACAGATTGGTGTGAAAACACGCTTGCAATCGGCTATCAAGATGGAACAGATTTGTGAGCCGTACATCCGCCGTCGTGCTGTTCGCCATCTGGAAAAGGGCCGCGTTGTTATTTTCGGGGCAGGTACAGGTAATCCCTATTTCACCACCGATACGGCAGCGTCACTCCGTGCTATTGAAATCGAAGCAGAAGTCATTCTTAAAGGAACACGTGTTGATGGCATCTACACTGCCGATCCGGAGAAGGTGAAAGATGCGCAGAAGTACAATACGGTTACGTTTGATGAGGTGTACGAGAAAGGACTGAAGGTAATGGATATGACGGCGTTCACCTTATGTAACGAAAACAAATTACCGATCATCGTGTTCGATATGAACAAACCTGGAAACCTCCTGCGAGTCATGGAGGGAGAATCGGTTGGAACCCTGGTAGAATTTTAAAGCATAAAACATAAACGATTATGTTAGATCCTAATAAGCTGCTGACGGAGACGAAGGCGCACATGCAGAAAGCAATCGATCACCTTGAACACGAGCTGGCAAAGATTCGTGCCGGTCGTGCTAATCCGGCTATGCTGGAAAACATACATGCTGATTATTACGGTACCAATACGCCGTTGAACCAGATCGCGAACATCACTACTCCGGATGCACGCACCCTGACTATTCAGCCGTGGGAAAAATCCATGCTGGTGCCGATTGAAAAGGCAATCATGCTGGCCAACTTGGGTTTCACGCCGGCCAACGATGGTGTTGTGATCCGTATCAATCTGCCGGCATTGACCGAAGAACGACGCAAGGAGTTGGTTAAAAAAACCAAGGCAGAAGGCGAGCACGGAAAAGTGGGTATCCGCAATCTTCGCCGTGATGCGAACGAACTTATCAAGAAAGAGGCAAAAACGGTGCCAGAGGATGTGGTGAAAGATCTGGAAGGTAAAATCCAAAATCTGACGGATCAGTTCATCGCTTTGGTCGATAAACACGTCGAAGCGAAAGAAAAAGAGATTATGACCATATAAATGCTCCTTCCGTAAAGACGGAAAGTGGTATAAAACAAGAAGCCCCGCGGTTGCGGGGCTCTTGATCAACAATTCAAATACTTAACTTAACATGAAACACACGCCTATTCTAACGGAGGGTGTAACAATATGTTTCATTTTTAATCCTTCTTTTTAAGAATACAACCTTAAAACCGCCTTTTTAGCATAAAAAAGAACGTTTTTTCCGCCAATTTTCATAAAAAATACCGAAATTTGCACGCAAGAAAATCCTCTTTTCCCGTGGAACCCTTTACGTAATCCGCAGTAAAAGACCGATAAATAAGCCAATTTAGCTCAGCTGGTAGAGCAGCTCATTCGTAATGAGCAGGTCGTCGGTTCAAGTCCGACAATTGGCTCAAAAAGAAGCCCGGAAATCATGTCCGGGCTTCTTGCTTTTTAAGCGATTTTCCAGGCCATAATAGCCCTGTCGTCGCCGGTGTAAATAAGTCCGGACGGATGATCCAGCCAGAGTACTTTATTTACCGAATTACGGTGGCCGTCGTACGTTTCCCGGTCGATGCGTTGAATGATGTCCAGGGAATCGGCTTGCCAGAGTTTAACTGTTTTATCGCGGCTCGCGGAGGCGAGCACTTTTTGATCCGGTGAAAAAGCAAACGCGTAAATGGCGTAGTTGTGCGCAGGAATGCTTTGAATTCGATCATAGGATTCCGTATCCCACGCGTTCAAATGCGCATCGCGACCACCGCTGAGTAATCGCTCTCCAGCGGTGTCATAGATAACAGCATTGGCAGAAAGACCATGCGCCGTAAATGATGTACGCTCATTGCCAGTTATCGCGTCTAAAATATGAATGGTGCCGTCGCCACAGGCAACAGCGATTTCGCCGGAGCTTGGATGAACGGCGATGGCGCGAACTTTTTCTTTGCAAAGTGTGATGGAGCGAATCAGACTGATATCATCAAGTCGCCAGAGGGCGATGGTGCCGTCCGCACAGGCGGTATAGATACGATTATTTGTATGGTC
>CAINVI010000126.1 GCA_903854075.1 Candidatus Pollutiaquabacter sp.
CGAGATTTATGAATAGAACCATCGCGTTTTACTAAACTAATAGGTTGGTTTACTTTAATATTTCCTCGTAAAATACGTCCAATAGCAATCCTTCCAGTAAATGAAGAATAATCTAATGAAGTAATTTGCATTTGTAAATTACCAATTTCTACGTGTGGTTCAGGAATTTCCGTAATAATATCGTCTAATAATGTGGTGAAATCAGTAGTTGGACTTTTCCAATCTCTACCCATCCAACCCATTTTAGAACTGCCATATAATGTATGGAAATTTAATTGTTCTTCTGTTGCATCTAAGTTGAAAAACAAATCAAAAACAGCATCATGAATTTCATCAGGACGACAGTTTGGTTTATCCACTTTATTGATTACCACAATAGCTCTTTTTCCTAAAGCCAATGCTTTTTGTAATACGAAACGAGTTTGAGGCATTGGTCCTTCAAATGCATCTACTAATAAAAGTACACCATCGGCCATGTTCAAAACACGTTCTACTTCACCACCAAAATCCGCGTGACCAGGAGTATCAATAATATTTATTTTATATCCTTTGTATTGAACAGAAATATTTTTTGCAAGAATTGTAATACCGCGTTCACGCTCTAAATCGTTGTTGTCTAGTATTAAATCTCCTTTTTCTTGGTTTTCGCGGAAAAGATTTGTTTGGTGTAAAATTTTATCAACCAATGTAGTTTTCCCGTGATCTACGTGGGCAATAATAGCTATGTTTCTGATTTCCATGTAGTGAGCGCTAAACGCGGCCGCAAAGGTACGTTAAATGCTTGACGTGGGGATGTATTGACTATCAATAAAAAAGGCCATCATGAGTTTACTGACCACATAAATACGCGGCGAAAAAGGGATTTGTAAATAAAAACCGTTAAAAAGTGGATTTCAGCATTAATATCGCACTTCCTGTTTTTGCTTTTTTGTCGCGGTAGACTACCTTTGCAGCCCTTCAAAAATAAGTATGGATATGGAAAATTTCCTCTATTTAGTGCCGGTACTCGGAATCGTCGGATTGTTGTACATGTTTGTCAAGGCGAGCTGGGTAACCAAGCAGGATGCCGGTGACGAAAAAATGCAAGGCATTGCCAAGGCAATTGCTGAAGGCGCTATGGCCTTCCTGAAAGCCGAATACCGTATTCTGGCTATTTATATGGTGATCGCAGGAACCGCCTTGGGTATTCTGTCGCAAATGGTAGAATCCTCCCACATCCTGATTGTGGCCGCGTTTGTAACCGGTTGCGTATTCAGTGCACTGGCTGGTTATATCGGTATGCGTATCGCTACCAAGGCCAACGTACGTACTACGCAGGCCGCCCGCACTTCCTTGTCCAAAGCGCTGCAAGTTTCTTTCAGCGGCGGACTTGTTATGGGACTTGGTGTAGCCGGTCTTGCCGTGCTTGGACTGAGTGTCCTGTTCATTTACTTCTATAGCCACTTCATGAATGGCGCTTGGACTTCTACTGAAGACATGACGCGTGTACTCGAAGTATTGGCCGGCTTCTCCGTAGGTGCCGAATCGATTGCACTTTTCGCCCGCGTTGGTGGAGGTATTTACACCAAAGCGGCCGATGTTGGTGCTGACCTTGTTGGAAAAGTAGAAGCAGGAATTCCTGAAGACGATCCACGTAATCCGGCTACCATTGCGGACAACGTAGGCGATAACGTTGGTGACGTTGCCGGAATGGGCGCCGACTTATTCGGTTCTTATGTGGCGACTGTTCTTGCATCGATGGTATTGGGTAACTATATCATCCGTGATATGGGTGGCAGTATTCAAGATGCCTTCGGCGGAATTGGACCAATCCTTCTTCCATTGGCTATAGCCGGTGTAGGAATCGTTGCTTCCATCCTCGGCTCCTTCCTCGTGAAAGTCAGTGATAAAAGTGCCGCCACTACCGACACCGTTCAGCGCGCGCTGAATATGGGTAACTGGTTTTCAATCCTGCTCGCTCTTGTAGCTTCTTACTTCCTTATCAATGCCATGTTGCCGGAAACGATCACCATGCAAGTTTTCAATCAGGGTGAGTTTAGCGAGATGACGACCAGCTCCATGAATGTTTTCTGGGCCGTTGTAATTGGTATGTTCGTTGGCGGAGCTATTTCTTACATCACTGAATTCTACACCGGATTGGGTAAGCGCCCTGTTCTCTCCATTGTACAAAAATCAGCAACCGGTGCTGCGACCAACATCATCGCAGGACTTGGAACAGGGATGTTGTCTACGGCTACTCCTGTAATTCTCTTCGCAGGAGCTATCTGGGGTGCGTATGCACTTGCCGGATTCTACGGAGTGGGAATTGCTGCCTCTGCGATGATGGCAACAACAGCTATGCAGCTCGCTATCGATGCATTCGGACCAATTGCTGATAACGCCGGCGGTGTTGCTGAAATGAGCGAACTTCCTGCTGAAGTACGTGAGAAAACCGACATCCTTGACTCTGTAGGAAACACCACAGCTGCTATCGGAAAAGGTTTCGCTATCGCTTCAGCCGCATTAACCGCACTGGCACTTTTTGCTGCTTACGTAACTTTCACTGGCATCAAAGGGATCAATATTTTCGATGCAAAAGTACTGGCCGCTTTGTTCATCGGCGGTATGATTCCGGTTGTGTTCTCTGCCCTTGCGATGAACTCCGTAGGTAAAGCAGCGATGGACATGGTGAATGAAGTACGTCGTCAGTTCCGTGAAATCCCGGGCATTCTGGAAGGAACAGGCACCCCAGATTACAGCCGTTGTGTGCAGATTTCTACTAAAGCTGCTCTTCGCGAAATGATGCTTCCTGGTGTGATCACCATTGTTTCTCCGATCATCATCGGCGTCACCATGGGTCCTGAAGCGCTTGGTGCATATATGGCTGGTGTAACAGTAAGCGGTGTTCTCTGGGCAATTTTCCAGAACAACGCCGGTGGCGCCTGGGACAATGCAAAAAAATCATTCGAAAAAGGTGTAGAAATCAACGGTCAGACGTATTACAAGAAATCAGAGCCTCACAAAGCTGCCGTAGTTGGCGATACTGTTGGCGATCCTTTCAAAGACACTTCCGGTCCGTCGATGAACATTCTCATCAAACTCACCTCGCTGGTGGGCTTGACCATTGCCCCATTGATTGCTGTAACCGGCAATCATGGAGAATGCGAAATGAGCAATGAATGCAACATGGATAAAATGGAATGTTCAGCGATGATGTCCAGCTGCCATGGCACAGGAATGTCTTGCGAAATGGATGCTGACGGCAATTGTGTCGTAGACTCTGCGATGTGTGCTGCTTGGATGGCCGAAGGCAAGTGCGACAGTACTGCTTGTATTAAAATGGAAGGCGGCAAATGTGTGATCAAACACGAAGCAGCTATGAAAATGATGGGCTACGATCACTGCATGAAAGATTCCATGAAAAAAGAAGAATGCTGTAAAAAGTAACCTCCTTTATAATCTCACTAAAAAGCCCCGTAATTCCGGGGCTTTTTTTATTGTCTTTAAAATTTTCGTGTAGCTACTCCATGCCATTTGCTTAGCAATTCCATTTAGCTATATTCGTTTTAGAAATTTCAACTACCATGAAAAACATCTTCCATTGCTGTTTCTTTCTTTTCCTCTCCATTTTAGTTATTCCGTCAAGCACCCATGCACAACTTGTTTCATTGCTTTCGGACGACTTTGAATCGTATGCGCCTTATCAAGTTTGCAACGGTTACACCACCGATATTCAGATTTACCCCATACACGGAACAACTAGTTCGCAGGGATTGCGAGCCTTTATGAATTCATTCGATTCCAAAGACTCTTTAGTAACAGCATGGATCAATCCGCTCAACCAGGCAGGCACCACACTGGAATTTGATTTCAGAATCATGGAAGCTTCGGCGCTTTATCCATTTATACCTGCGACACTGCAACCGGGCGATCAATTCAGTATTTCATATTCTACAGATGGTCAGGTTTACACGGATCTTGCCGCTTGGAACAACGCCAACTTCACCACCGTTACCACCTTCACCCGTGTGAGTCTTAGTGTACCTTCCTGCGACTCCGCACGCTTCAAATTCCGCGTAACAAAAGTGAACAATCCAACGGATTACTTTGTGGATATAGACAATCTGCTGATATTCTACGGCACTTCCGGCGTTTCGGAAAATAATCCAAAACCAACCTTTGCTGCATTACCTAATCCCTTCCAATATCAACTGACGATTAAAAATTATCGAGGCGAAAATTGCGACTATGAATTAATGGATTTGCAGGGACGGAAACTTATTGGTGGAAAATCCAATGAACAAGAAATCGTTATATCGACCACCGAACTTCCTGCGGGAAGTTATTTACTGCATCTTAAAACAGATGACGTATCAAACGTATATACGATAATCAAGAACAACTGATTACTTGCGTTGCAGCGTTATGAACGAGTAATCGAACTGGTTCTTTTCATCGGCTTTAAACTCCTGATGGTCCAACTCTATCCATTCTGATAGATTTAACTCCGGAAAATGAGTATCGCCGTCAATGGTGCAATGGACGTGGGTAAGGTAGATTTTGCTGACTAAAGGCAAAGCCTCACGAAAAATCTCACCTCCGCCAAATACAAATACTTCCGGATCATCCTTGGCTACGAATAGCGCTTCGGACAAGGAATTCACCACCACACATCCTTCAGGAGCATAAGCATTGTTACGCGTAATAATGACATTGGTGCGGCCCGGCAATGGTCGACCAATACTTTCATAGGTTTTGCGGCCCATGATAAGATGATGCCCCATCGTCAGTGCCTTGACACGTTTTAAATCTCCAGAAAGTTTCCATGGCAATTGATTGCCAGAACCAATAACATGGTTCTCCGAAAGTGCGACAATAATGGATACCGACATTTTGATTAGACAGCAACTGCCCCTTTGATATGCGGATGAGGGTCGTAATTTTCGATCACCAAATCCTCGAAGTTGAATTTAAAAATATCGTTCACCTCCGGATTCAGTCGTAACGTCGGAAGCGGACGGGGGTCACGGGAAAGCTGCAGCTCCACTTGTTCAAAATGATTGCTGTAAATGTGTGCATCGCCAAGTGTATGAACGAATTCACCCGGCTGAAGGTCGCACACTTGTGCCACCATCATGGTCAAGGCAGCATAAGACGCTATGTTAAAAGGAACACCTAAAAATATATCCGCACTGCGTTGGTATAGCTGGCAAGAAAGGCGGCCATTGGCCACATAGAACTGGAACAATAAGTGGCATGGAGGAAGTTTCATCTTATCCACTTCGCCCACGTTCCAGGCGCTTACGATTAACCGACGAGAGTCCGGATTCTTCTTGATCTGTTCGATGACGTTTGATATCTGATCGACGGTTCTACCATCAATTGTTTTCCAGCTGCGCCACTGCGATCCGTAAACCGGACCGAGGTTTCCGTTTTCATCTGCCCATTCATCCCAGATTGTAACCTTATTTTCTTTCAGGTAAGATATGTTAGTCTCGCCTTTTAGAAACCAAAGTAATTCGTAGAAGATAGACCGAGTATGTAGCTTTTTAGTGGTAAGCAACGGAAAACCTGTCGATAAATCGAAACGCATCTGATAGCCGAATACACTGCGTGTACCGGTTCCGGTGCGATCGGATTTGTCGACGCCGGAAGTCATGACATGGCGTAAGAGGTCGTGGTACTGCTTCATGGCAACTTATTTTCGCCGTAAAATTAGGTCAAAATTCCTGCAATCGTAGCGGAAAGGTAAGAAGCCAGTGTTCCACAAATCAAGGCCGTAAATCCAAGCTTTGCCAGCTCGCTGCGGCGAGACGGCGCCAATTCACCAATACCTCCCACTTGAATGGCAATAGAACTGAAATTAGCGAATCCGCAGCAGGCTATGGATACAATAGTCAATGTTTTGGGAGACAATGCACCGGCAGCAATCATCGCCGACAAATCGCTGTAGGCTACAAATTCATTCACGGCAAGTTTGGTTCCCAGGAGCTGTCCAGCCATATGAATATCCTGTGTAGGCACTCCCATCGTCCAGGCAAAGAGGGAAAAGATAGAGCCAAGTATTTCTTTCAAACTCAACTGCTGAAGATTAATTCCTAGAAACGTTCCATAATCGGTCACGTTTACAATAAGCATTCCGAACTTACCCAGCAGAAAATCGACCAGCGCAATCAATGCAATGACACCGATAAGCATAGCAATCACATTGAGAGAAATCTTCAAACCATCGGCTGCACCGTGTGAAATCGCATCCATCAGTCCGCTATGCGCTTTTTTAACTTCCAGCTGAACGTTGCCTTTTGTATTGGATACTTCCTTCTCCGGCAATACAATTTTCGAAATAACGAGTGCCGCCGGTGCGGCCATGATACTGGCAGCCAAGAGCAGATTAGCAGGAACACCCATGGAAATATAAACGGCCATCACGCCTCCGGCGATACACGCCATAGAACCGGCCATAGATGCTAACAGTTCAGAGCGCGTCATGGTAGACAAGTAGGGCTTAATCATAATTTGTGCTTCTACCTGACCAACAAAAGCAGAAGCAACATTGGAAAGTGCTTCGGCCCCGCTCACATTCATCAGCTTCAACATAAGTTTGGCGAAAAAAGCGACAATACGTTGCATCAATCCAATATGATATGCAATACTCACCAGTACTGCCACAAAGATGATGGTCGGCATAATCTTAAACATGAAAACGAAGCTGTTTCCCGGTCCCATTACTTTATCGAGCAGTTCCTGATTGACGATAAAACCAAAAACAAATGCAGCACCCTTGTCAGAAAATTCAAGCAGTTTGGTTATCCAGGCTCCGAGCGTACCGAAGATGGACTGACCGAGCGAAGTTTTAAGGATAAAGATGGCTAAGCCCAATTGCAGTGCGAGACCGCTCAACACCAGCCGGAGATTAATAGCCTTTCGATCTTTTGACATAAGAACGGCTAGGCCGAGGATGACCACCAGTCCGATTAATCCTGTAAATCTGTCCATAGTTGCTGTATTTCGTGTTACTTGTTTAGCACCACATTTTACGAAAATTATTTAAGCCCTACGTAAAAGTGAATAAAAAAGCCCTGCACTGCAGGGCCAGGAAGGTGAAGTAGTCAGCGGCTAATCAGTCAGCCTTATCTTTTCGCTTACTCAGTTCATCTCTAATTTTTCCGGCACGCTCGTACGCTTCCTCCTCAATAGCCCGCTTCAACATGTCGTTCAATTCTTCGGTGCTTGCTGCAGCGAGCTCATTTTCTACCCGCTTTCCGGTTGGCGCAGTCGTGGTGGACGGAATCCGCTTTTCCATGATTTCCTCAGCGCCTTCCACGGCGGCATTTTCATCCATGACGATGCCTGCCTGAGAAAGAATGAATTCGTAGGTGGAAATACGACAACCAAAGCGAACGGCCAATGCGATAGCATCGCTGGTACGCGCATCTATTTCTTCTTTTTTACTGCCGTTCGAACAAATTAGACGAGCATAGAAAGTGCCTTCCAGCAAGTTGTAAATCACTACTTCTTCCAGCTCGATGGAAAATGCATCAGCCATCGACTTGAACAAATCGTGCGTCAACGGTCGTGTAGGCGACATGTTTTCCAATTCAATAGCAATGGCTTGCGCCTCAAAAGCTCCAATGATTATCGGGAGCCGGCGTTTACCATTCTCTTCGCCCAAAACAAGTGCGTAAGCGCCGGACTGTGTCTGGCTGTAGGATAAACCGATGATTTCGAGATTAATCTTCTTCATGCAGTACGCCGTTAAATCCGGCTGTATTGGCCCGAATATACAAAGTTAAACGGGCGGGGATATGATTAAATTCAGTTAGTTCTGACTGGCCTTGAAAGTTTTGGCGGCCGAAAGGAGGCGCGGGACGATTTCGAACGCATCCCCAACGATTCCGTAGTCCGCCGCTTTAAAGAAAGGCGCTTCAGGATCCTTATTGACCACTACGATGACCTTAGAGGCGCTTACACCGGCCAAGTGCTGAATAGCACCGGAAATACCGACAGCGATGTACAGGTTCGGAGATATCGCGATACCGGTTTGTCCGACGTGTTCAGAATGCGGACGCCATCCGGCATCTGACACCGGTTTACTGCAGGCTGTCGCTGCACCAAGTACGTCAGCCAATTCTTCGATCATGCCCCAGTTCTCCGGACCTTTCAAGCCGCGGCCGGCCGAAACGACCAACTCCGCTTCCGGCAATGCCACCTTATCGGTTGACCGAACCGTTTCGCGAATCTTCATCGCAGTGTCGGCAGGAGTCAGCTGCGGCGAGAAAGAACTGACAGCTCCGGCTCCCGCCTGCTCCACTACTTTATAAGAGTTAGGCAGCATGCTGATCACTTTTACATCGGAGATCAATTCGACAAACGAATACGCTTTACCGGAGTAGGCATTTTTCTTCACGACAAATCCGTTGGTCATCTGAGGCAGATCGATGACATTTTCGGCCAGACCGGCTCCGAGTTTTATAGCTACACGCGGTGCAATTGATTTGCCGGAAAAACTAGCAGACAACACAACAACCTTAGCCTGCTCGGCCTGTGCAGCTTGTGCAATGGCTGAAGCAAACGGCTGTACGTTCATAGATTGGAAGGCATCACCTTCCACCTTGAGGATTTTAGCAGCACCGTACGCGGCGAGTTTCGCGAGCTCATCGTCTGCTACCTGACCGATGGAAATTACGGCCAACGGCAACTGCTGCTCACGCGCAATCGCGGCACCGAAGGAGACAATTTCAAACGCCGATTTTTTAAATTTTCCCTGCAGATTTTCTGCAAAAACTAAGACAGACATGGTAGATATTTTTCAGGCAATTTTGCCGGTGAATACTATTATTAGATCACTTTTTTCTCTTCACGGATAATCTGGAAAAGTTTTTCCGCATCATCCGCAGAAATCATTTTTACTGCACTGCGTGCTGCCGGCTTATCGTAGGATTGATGACGCGTAAGTTGCGGCACTTCGACAGGTTCAATGACTGATAATGGCTTGGTACGGGCTGACATGATTCCCCGCATATTCGGAATCTTCCACTCGGCCATTCCTTCCGAGGCACCAGCCACAAACGGCAAGGGAACCTCCACCACTTCTTTGCCGCCTTCAATCTCACAGTCAAGCACAGCGGTGCTACCTTCAACATTCAGACTTTTGGCAAAAAGCACACAAGGAATACCGAGTAATTCAGCTACCATCGTTGGAACAGCAGAACCGTTATGATCGGCAGATTCGCGTCCGCACAAGATGATGTCAAAAGGATTGTTTTTGACGTAGGCCGCAATCTGGCTGGCAACAAAAAAACTGTCACGAGGCTGCGCATTCACCCGGACAGCATCGGTAGCACCGATGGCAAGGGCCTTGCGGATAGTTGGTTCCGTAGCAGCATCACCGATATTGATGACCGTCACCTGTCCGCCACCCGCCGTCAGGTCCACGGCGCGGGACAATGCAATTTCATCGTAAGGATTGAGAATAAACGTGACGCCGGCTGCAACGAACTCCTTGTTATCCGGAGTAAAATTGATCTTTGCCGTAGTGTCGGGAACGTTGGAAATGCAAACAAGTATTTTCATGGAGTCTAGATTCGTTGTTGCGGAGAGGATCAGTTAAAATATCCCTTGCAAACTTTGACGGATTAGAGTTGTTTTGAAGGCGCGAAGATACATAAAAACCGCCCTTTTTTTACCATGTCCAATCACCGTATACATCAGTTAAAAGAATTCCTCCGGGAAGATCCCGACGATGCGTTTTCCGCCTATGCACTGGCATTGGAATACCTAAAAATGAATGACTTGCCGTTGGCTGAAGCTACACTGACCGAACTTGTTGAACAGCAGCCGGATTACCTGGCTTCCTACTACCAGCTGGGCAAAGTACTGGAGGTCATGGGTCGACCGGAGGACGCAATCGCCGTATTTAAAAAAGGGA
>CAINVI010000127.1 GCA_903854075.1 Candidatus Pollutiaquabacter sp.
GCTTTCAGATTTTGCGAGGAAGTAAAGCTCAGGTTCTGAAAAGGATTTTTAGAGGTGCGTTCAGCGATTGGTGCATCAAAGGTGATATGAAGCACAGAACTTTCTTGGATGGACACTTCCGTATCACTACCGAAGGTGAAAGCAACGGCAGATAAGATGGCGATTAAAAGGCCCAGTAGTAGAAAAGAGCCGATGATGAAACCCACTGCGGAAGCAAATGCGAATTTGAAGAATTCTCTCATGATCAGTATTTTTTTTAACAGCATAAAGGTACAACGTAGTATTGAATTACCTTTGGTCAGTAACGGAATTGAGTGTGGCATGAATCAGGAAACGCGCTTTATCATTCTATTAGGATCTAATCTCGGAGACCGACTTTTGGAGCTGGAAACGGCTCGTCGGCTGATTAATGAGCGAATAGGTGTTGTGGATCGGTCCTCTTCCGTATTCGAGACGGAAGCCTGGGGAAATACAAACCAGGCGGCGTTTTTAAACCGGGTGGTCAGCGGACGTACCCCGAAAAATCCGCACCAGGTCATGCAGTATGCCTTGGCGATAGAAGAAGAAATGGGTCGATTTCGTGAAAAAAAATGGGCGCCGCGCTCGATTGATATTGATTTGCTTTTTCTTGACGATCAAGTAATTACTTCTCCTGAATTGACGCTTCCACACCCGTTGCTTCATCAGCGGAAGTTCACCCTAGTGCCGCTGTGCGAAATTTTTCCCGACTTTCGTCATCCTGTCCTGAACTTGTCTATGACCGAACTGTTGGCCGGATTGTCAGATCCGTTGGCTGTTCGCATTTTTCCGGACTGATTATCATGAGCCACGCACTCCGCTACGACTACATCGTTATCGAAGGAAATATTGGGACGGGGAAAACCTCGTTGTCCAACCGGATCGCTGCGGATTACTCCGCCAAGCTGGTCTTGGAGCGCTTTGCGGACAATCCTTTTCTTCCTAAGTTTTATGAGAATCAGGCCCGCTATGCGTTTCCGCTGGAATTGTCCTTTTTGGCCGATCGCTTTCAGCAGCTGAATGATGAGCTGAAGCCCCGCGAATTGTTCCGGCAGCAGACCGTCGCCGACTATATTCTCAGTAAATCGCTCATCTTTGCCAGCGTCACGCTGAAAGAGGATGAATACCAATTGTATCAGCGACTTTTCCATATCATTCATTCGCAGTTGCCTAAACCCGACTTGCTCGTGTATTTGCACAAAGACGTATCCCGTTTGCAGGAAAATATTCGTAAACGCGGCCGGGACTATGAACAGAATATTCCGGACGATTATCTGGCTAGTCTGGAAAAGGGCTATTGGGATTTCTTCCGGCAGCTTACCAACCAGCGAATTCTGGTCATCGACACCAACGACCTTGATTTCGTAAATGTGAAGGAGCATTACGATTATGTGGTGGAGCTCATCAATAAAGACTACGAAATTGGCCTTCACCGGACTTTTCACGGTCCGGAAACCCTAATTCGGTAAGATTTCCAGTCTTATTTCGTTGCATGTATATTCGGATTCGTTATTTTTCAACGGATTTCAACCCCTTAAGCACTACCTATGAAAGGCATTTTCATGCTCTATGCATGTTTTTTCGTTTTGATCTTCGCCGGAACAAGCCGTGCGCAGCGACCGCTGATTTCTGACAGCGTTAAACTGAAATTGAAAGAAGAGGAAATGCCGGTCACGAACCGCTTCCGTACCTGGGATATCGGGGTGAACTACGGGATGACTATCTCGAACACGGATATTTCACGCAGCAAGATAGGTGAGGACAATTCCCGTGCCTTTTGTATAAATGCTACCAAATTCCTGAGCTATTCCATCGCACTGCGGGCGGAATTGCTAACCGGTAAAATTGTAGGTAACGGAAGTAGTGAAGGTTCCTATAAAGATTATAATTACTATTCCTTACTGAACTATCAGTTCAGCGTGATGGGCGTTTTTCAGCTGGGAAATATCGCCTACCTAAAGCGGGATCCTCGTCTGGCTTTTTACGGGTATTTTGGTGTCGGCGTAGTGAATTCGGATCCATATGTTTACAAGGGTGACGATCCGACCGCGCAAAATTACAAAGTGGATGACCGGAAGTTGCCGGTAATTCAAACGGAGGATTATCATAACGAAAGTCACTTTATTGTTCCGCTGGGTGCCGGTGTGAAGTTTCGTTTGAATGATGGCATTTCCATTACGGGTGAATATTCCTATCGTTTTACCAACGATGATCGGCTGGATGGATTCAATCGATTGTTATCGGCCAACGATGCGTACACCTTTTTAAATGCCGGAGTTACTTTCCATTTAGGTAAAAAAGGTAAAGTCATTCAGTGGTCTAATCCGATGCGCTCCATGGTGGCCGAGGTGAATACCATGCGCGATAGTCTTTCGTTGATGGGACAAGATTCGGACAACGACGGAGTCGCGGATTTCTACGACCGCGAATCCAATACACGTCCTGGTGCGAAAGTGTTTGGTGATGGTACGGCGATCAGTTCGGATTCTATATATAATGCCAATTACCAGCTTAACCTGAATAAAACATACGTGAATGGCGGTGCTTGGTTGCCTTCTATTTTCTTTGAAGTGAACAGTGCAAAGATCGCCGCTAAGTACGATGAGACCTTGACGTCTATCGCTGTTATTCTGCTCGACCATCCGGAAATCAATATGGATGTCATCGGTAATACGGATACGCGCGCCAGCAAGGAATATAATCTCAAACTTGGTCAGCAACGTGCTGAAGCAGTCAAAGATCGACTGGTCAAAGAATTCAATATTGATCCGAAACGCTTGCGCACACGCTCCGAAGGGAAGGATGATAATATTTCAAAAAACCTAAACCTCAACCGACGAGTCGATTTCAGGATTGTAAATTGATTGGGAAAATCGTTACCGTGTGTTGGTTTTGAGGAAATGATCCCACAGTACAATTCCCGCGCATACCGAAATATTTATGGAATGTTTGGTGCCGAATTGTGGAATTTCTACGGCTTCTTGCAATAAGGCCAGCACATCTTCACGGACGCCATCGATTTCGTGCCCGAATACATAGGCTGTCTTTTCATCGGCGGATAGTGTCAGCTGATCCAGCGGAATACAACCGTCCACTTGCTCAATGGCGATAACGCGGTAACCGGAGTGTTGCAATTCCAGGATGGCAGTAGTGGTTTCGGCATAGTGCTGCCATTTTACAGTGTCTTCCGCGCCCAGCGCTGTTTTGTGGATTTCACGGTGGGGCGGCGTAGCCGTAATGCCGCAGAGGCAGATCCGTTCACACAGAAAGGCGTCAGCACTGCGGAAAACAGCGCCGATATTGTTCAAACTGCGGATGTTATCCAACACCAACACGACCTTTCGCTTGGCAGCTTGCTGGAATTCTTCCGAGGTTTTCCGGCCTAAATCAGCGTTTCGTATCTTGCGCATTCTTGCTAAATTAGAGGCAAAGAAGCGAAATCTTGGTCAAAACGGAAACAAAAAATGCGGTCGTTGAAACACCGCTTATGAAACAGTATTACAGCATCAAGGCGAAATATCCCGATGCGCTGTTGCTATTCAGGGTAGGGGATTTTTACGAAACCTTCGGGGAAGATGCGGTGCGTACCTCGTCGATACTCGGCATTGTATTGACTCGTCGCGCCAACGGGGCTGCAGCTTTTATTGAACTGGCCGGTTTTCCGCATCACGCGTTGGATACTTATCTACCTAAGCTGGTTCGCGCCGGTATGCGGGTGGCGATCTGTGATCAGCTGGAAGATCCGAAACTCACCAAGACCATCGTTAAGCGGGGAGTCACAGAATTTATCACCCCCGGCGTTTCGTACAACGATAAAATTCTTGAACATAAGAAGAATAATTTCCTGGCGGCAGTACATCCCGACGGGAAAATCACCGGCGTTGCATTTTTGGATTTGTCTACCGGTGAATATTTCGCTGCCCAGGGAACTGGAGAGTATGTCGATAAGCTGTTACAAAATTTCCAGCCTACGGAAGTTATTTTTTCGCGCGCCTTCAAGAAGGAGTTTCAGGAGCGCATTGGTAATCGTTTCTACCATTATGCAGTGGATGAATGGGTCTTTCAGTACGACTATGCCAATGAGCTTTTGTTGAAGCATTTTGGTACGCGTTCGTTAAAGGGTTTTGGTATTGATGAGATGGGGGCGGCCATCGTTGCAGCCGGTGCGGCATTGCATTACGTCTCCGATACCCGACAGGATCATCTAAAGCACATCACTTCTATAGCACGATTGGAAGAGGATCGCTATGTATGGTTGGATAAATTCACCATTCGAAACCTGGAGTTGGTGGGTTCCTCCAACGATAATGCGGTAACACTCATCGATGTGATTGATCAGACAGTCACTCCTATGGGTGCACGTTTGCTGAAACGCTGGCTCATGCTCCCGTTGAAAGACAAACAGGCAATTGAGGAGCGACTGGAAGCTGTCAGTTATTTTCTTGCCAGTAATCAGTTTCTTGCCGAAGTTTCGGAAGAGCTCAAATTGGTGGGTGACCTGGAGCGATTGATTTCTAAAGTGGCGCTCGCAAAAGTTACACCGCGTGATGTGTTGCAATTGCGGCGGTCGTTGGAGTTGACCGGGAAGATCCGCGAACAATTGTTGACCACCGACAATCCCACTTTATGCACCATTGGTGATCAGCTGAATTCGTGCCAGCTTATGCAGGAACGTATCGATCGGGAGCTGGATCCGGAGGCGCCGGTAATGATCAACAAAGGTGGTGTAATTCGTGCCGGAGTGAACAGTGATCTGGATGATTTGCGTGCCATTGCTTTTCATGGCAAGGATGTACTGTTGCAGATACAGCAGCGCGAAGCGGAGCGTACCGGTATATCCTCGCTCAAGGTTGGTTTTAATAACGTGTTCGGTTATTATATTGAAGTTACGCATACGCATAAGGATAAGGTTCCTGCGGAATGGACACGTAAGCAGACGTTGACCAATGCAGAGCGGTATATCACAGCCGAGCTTAAAGAGTACGAGGAAAAGATTCTGGGTGCGGAGGAAAAGATAGTAGTCATCGAAGAGCGGTTGTATGCTGAATTAGTGAATTCGTTATTGGCATACATACAGCCGGTACAATTGAATGCAGCACTTCTTGCTCGCCTGGATGTCTTACAGTCATTTGCTGTCATTGCCGATAAGAACGGTTATGTGCGTCCACATATCAACGATAGCAAAGTGTTGTCGATCAAAGACGGCCGTCATCCTGTCATCGAAAGACAATTGCCTCCCGGCGAAAAATTCATCGCCAACGATATTTACCTCGATCCGGATTCACAGCAAATTCTCATGATTACCGGACCGAACATGTCGGGTAAATCGGCCTTACTGCGACAGACTGCCCTTATAACGTTGATGGCACAAATCGGAAGTTTTGTTCCTGCAGCTTCAGCGGAAATCGGAATCGTCGATAAGATTTTCACACGTGTTGGTGCTTCGGATAACATCACCTCCGGTGAATCTACATTCATGGTCGAGATGAATGAAACGGCAAGCATTTTACATAATTTGTCGGATAGAAGTTTGGTGTTACTGGATGAAATCGGTCGGGGCACTGCTACCTACGATGGGATAAGTATCGCGTGGTCCATCGCAGAGTTTATTCACGATCACGCATCGGTACGTGCAAAGACTTTGTTTGCTACGCACTATCACGAGTTGAACGAAATGGCAGCGACGCTTACGCGTATTCGAAATTATCACGTAGCCGTTAAGGAAACCGGCACCAATGTGTTGTTTCTCCGAAAATTGGTTCCCGGTGGAAGTGAGCACAGCTTTGGTATTCATGTGGCTAAGATGGCGGGTATACCCGCCAAGGTCGTTCAGCGGGCCGGTGAGATTTTAATACAGCTGGAGTCGAGCAGGGCAACAGCGGGATCTTCCGCTTCAACAGTAACTACTTCAGGCGCTCAAAACAAATCGAAATCAGAAAGTGATTTACAGCTTAGCTTTTTTCAGCTGGACGATCCTGTTTTAGAGCAAGTGCGGGAGCAGATTCAGCGTGCAGACATTGATAATCTAACGCCTGTACAAGCGCTGAATATGCTGCACGAAATCAAGAAGGTGATTGGTGGAAAGTAACGTAATCA
>CAINVI010000128.1 GCA_903854075.1 Candidatus Pollutiaquabacter sp.
AGTCTGGACGGAACCGCCCAATACGTATCATCCCAACGTCAGCATTCAAGTGTGACTTGTACACCGCTTTTTTTCCCACAGCACCAATTCCCTTTAACGCGTTGACCAATGGCATCATCCCAAATGACGGATTTATTGAAAAGCCGAATGGATACCCCATCTGCTGTGGACCTGTTTTGCCATCCCAAAGTTTGATTGATGGCATAAAGATAATATCTGGAGTTGCCCCAACTTTGAAGTGTGCCGCTAAGGCATTCACCGCCGCATCATGTTTCCAGAAATCATTCCAATGCAAAATCACCACCAAAGCTTTATCCTTATTTCCAAAACCAACGATGAGGACGGGTTCATAAACACCTTCAGAGACATGCTTGCTGCCCCAAGTGCAACGGCCTTGGAAACTAGGAAGACCCAATGATCGGATTCCAGTTTCAATTGCTGAGTCCGTTGACGAATCGACCTTAAAAAGCCATCGATCTGTACCGGCTGTGACAAATTGAAAATTCCCGCTCACCGTCTTCCAGATTTTTACACCTAAGCGAGCCGCAATTTCGCTTGAAGCCGGTTCCATTTTAGCTCTCGCGGTGTTTTTCTGTTCGGTTGGTGCTTTTGTCGGTTTTGCAGCCGAGGGGAGTGATTGCGGTGTATTCCTTGTCCAAACACTCAAGCTTGGCAGGTCTACGGGTGGGCGCATATGCGGGATCTCTCCTTTCAATTCTTCTGTAGCTGCTGGTCGAGCCGAATGGTCAGCCTTCGGTCGAAAGGCACTTAGCTTTTTTCTCGCATTTCGAATACGCAAAACGCTGTAAATTCCGATGAGAAGAAAAATTATAATGAACCATCGGACTGCTTGGGCTTCCACCTGCCTAGTTCCATAATCATCCAAGAAAAACCTTGGAAGATCAATGAAGCGTAAATTCTCAATGAGTCGAAACCATATTGAATGGTCATCGCAGTAGTTGCAACGCTCAATCCTCCGCCAATCTTGAAAATAGATGACTGAAAACCCAAGATTAAAGTTTGAAAGCCAAAACAAAGTTGCAAACATCCATTTTGAGAAACCGAGAAGCATGCGATTGCTTTTGGAAACGCCCATGGATCTTGCTTGACTCATACTTGACCTGCCCTTGAGTTGACATTTCGGGGCTGCCAGCCCTGTTGAAGTGAATCAAACCTGCACCTGTTTTGAATATGTTCGTTAAGGGTCTTAGGCATAGTTTAAGCAACAGCCGTAAGACCAACATACCGAGAAACAAACTTACGAGTTCGATCAACAAAATCAGCCTCAACATCAGCCGGATCCAGCTCTTCGTCGGCACACCATACAAAACGCTTCAAAAGCAAATTGCCTAGCTGCATCTCCGAGTCGGCAACATGTGGCTCACGAGAAAACGTTGCGATAAGAGCAGCGGAAGCCCTATAGCCTGTAGCAAACAACGCCGCTTGCGACACGTCAGAACGCACCCACTCACGACTAGCAATTTTGTATTTCACATCGCCAGTGATGACACCGCCGTTTAACACCAAATCCGGATTCACGCTGAAAAAGGGTGACTGAGACAAAACCTTCTTGCCCGATTTCACCTCTACTGGAAAAAGACCATCAATTAAAACAGCTCTCAAGCCTTCTTCCATCAAACCCGGAGTCGGAATCAAAAAAGTGCGGCCAACACCAGCACCAGCAAACACGTTGGCTCCAACCGGACCCAAAACACGAAGAGATAAATCTAACGCCTCTGCATAATGTCTTGACCGTCGATCAGTCTTCACAGCAACATCACCATATTGCAGAATACCAACGCCTTCCATTGCACGATCCATACGTGAGGCACGTTTCTTCAACTCAACATCTTGTGACCAGGACGCGGATGAAACGTAACTCATCGCACGACGCAACACGCGATTCAAAGAGTTATCAACATCTAATTCATCAAACGTACAGTTCACAGCCATCTGCCCATACACAAATTTTTCAGCCGTGCGACGCACGTTCACCCGGCCTCTTACAACAGACAAATCATCAGTCTCTTCTCGGTAATCGGCCAGCAAACCAGCACGGTAGATTTTCTCAACAGCTGTTACACACCACGTAGCGACTAGTTCCCAAAACGTATCCAAAGAATCAACAGATACGCGCTCAGAACTTGAACGATGACGCGAAACAGCCCTCTTTGCCAGATGAGCGAAATGTGAAATATGGATCTTCGGTTCAATATGCAAAGACACTCCAGGCAGTGCAACAGCGCCAACAACATTAGCAACCCTTACCTGATATTTATTATCTCGAATATGCGTACAAGTGATCACGCTCGATTCAGACTGTTCTTTGACCCCACTGTCACCATCTGTGTCTCCGCTCAAAGTACCGATGTCAGTGGCAGGAGAAAAAGCAACATTTCCTTTTAGCTCAACACCTAACTTTCGTAAGACGTCAGCCTGTTCAACTGTCAGCTCAACCACTTTGGGTTCAGATTCG
>CAINVI010000129.1 GCA_903854075.1 Candidatus Pollutiaquabacter sp.
AACTTGCGTTGAACCATATCATTGATTTCAACTTCGCCAAGCCCCTGGAAACCGCTGGTTGTTCGGTTGTGTATTTCTTCCTCAATCTCGTTTACATCGAAGGTCTTTGCCCAAATGAGAATGCCTTTCTCCGTGTCTTTAAATTCAACCTTTACTTTGTCAGGACTTTCGCTTTTCTCATAGCTTCTGATGAGCTGCGAGAAGGCTGATACATCGGCCTGTTCAATGGCATTGAGTTTCTTTCCGTTTCTGTAAAAAGTGGCGTTGAATACCACAGCACTATATCCCTGCTTCGGAAAGGTTTTAATCATCTTCCGGCAGACTTCGATAAGGTGGTATATTCTACGTTTGCTCACTTAATTACAATTTGAATAAACTCCATGGTTGTGTCCACTTCAAGCGGAAGCGGAAACTCAACAGAGATGGTTCCTGAATAGTCCTCAATACCTTCCAGCGACTGTGCATCAAGCGGAATCCGCCTTGTCCTTGAATCGGAATGAATCAATGTGCCTGGTGGAAGCGCTGCGGCATTCGTTAGAAACAGCAATTCGTTGTAAGCATAGAACTGATAATGGCTTGTACCCACCGGCAGCTCAATTCTGTAGAACTGCTGAAGTGCCGGTTCAATTTGCCGCTGCTTCAGCTGCGACTGGATGAATACAAGATGATCGTACATGCTGTTTGCTGTTTTGTAGTTCGCATTTCAAATAGATGGCTACCTGATAGGGACGAAACCATTCCTTGATGTCTATCAATGGGTATGGATTCTTTTGAGTGTCCAGGTAAAACCCGGTCACCAACTGTCCTGATTCTAGTGGAATGTTTAACTCCTGATACTCCGGCAACTGATCCACCTGGAATTCATAGCCAACAAAATCGTTGACATACAGCTGCTTTCGAGAGTTGAACTCAATCGCTACAAGTCCGATTTCTGGTATGTCCACATCCGATCCAATTCCCTTGACATGACGAACTACATATCCTACACAGCGTCCGTAATTCGAAGGCAAACGATGGCGTATTTCAACCACCTGTTCGTACTCTGTTACATCAAGCTTTATGATATGGTAGCGAATTTTTGTCATGGGTGTTTTTCCGAATGCTTTTCTCCGTGTTTTTCCGGTTGATGAGTTTCATTCACGAGCCACAGATATAGTTTAACATCGTATGGATATAAAGCGGTATTGGTGCCTCTTGGATCAGTGTACCTGCCTTCAACGGATGAGCCGCCAGCTTCAATATGTTCTTCGAAACGAAAAAACTTATTGTTAGGAGCTACCTGGTTTCCGCAGGTGATCATTCTCACTTCATGCGCATCGTCAAACACATCCAGTCCATTAATCTTCAAGCCAATCGTTGCGCCAACAAGCACCTGGTCACTCGGCACGGAAGCAAACACGCCCCGAACTTTAGCATAGAGCTTGTCCGTTTCAGCAGCAAATCTTACCGAGTCACCTGGTGCATTAATCCTTATTCGGATCTGTTGGAACTTATGATTCTTCATGGCTCAGAGCTTTCGCTGTTTATGATTTGATGACTGATGTGCCACGAAGGATGGCTTTCAAATAAGACTTTTCAGGTGCGTTGCTTCCCCATTCTAGGTTGAACTCAATGGACTGCTGATCCTTGATAACTTTTGGGTTGTCCAGGACATACAATCCTTTGAAGATGTCTTTACCTTCAGTGAAGAACACCTCATTGGATGTATTGGGCACAAGCACCGTTCCGTTGGCTTTGAACTCAAACTCACCGTTGCGCACATAGTCAGGAATGACATTGAACGCCACATCGGGAGCGGTTTCTGTTCCTTCGGCAACACCAGCAAGCAACTGCATTCCGTATAACAGGAAGAAGTTTCCTTTTTCCAATTTTCCGGATGAGATGTTTGAGATACCGACAACTTTGTTGTCATCATCTTTGAACATCTTAATCACTTTGCTACCGGTGATTGATTTTACCACATACAGTGCGGTATCAACTGCTTGCAAGGATTGGTTTGCAAGTCCCTTTTGAATCTCCGAAGGAAGCATGTGAATTCGTTTTTCAAATTCGGCACGACTGCGTGAGCTGGCTGTGGCGGTTTGAATGCGAGATTGCATTTGCATCTTGCGGAAGAACTTCTTTTTTGCAGGCATAGGCGCTGCATCCAAGGCCTCTAAAAAGTCATCTTCGTTGATGGCTCCCAAAAGGTTGTGTTCGCTTTGTTCGATTTCTCCGAGCGTAAACATGATTATTGATTTTTAAGGTTGAACATTGATTGAATTACATGATTTCGATGAAGGCTGGTTCGCTTTCGCTTCCAGATGCTCCGATATTGCGTTCAGGAATGTCGAATTGTTCCTGAGTATCCATTGGATTCGGGTACGGCAT
Source organism: Candidatus Pollutiaquabacter sp. (assembly GCA_903854075.1). GTDB lineage: Bacteria > Bacteroidota > Bacteroidia > AKYH767-A > 2013-40CM-41-45 > Pollutiaquabacter. The sequence continues at coordinate 2,371 of CAINVI010000129.1, forward strand.
ATACACAGCGTTTAGAGCCGGTAAATCCGGGTTGTAGCGTTCTACTGCTAGTTGTACCGGTTCACGAAATACCTTGACCGGAGTGGACATATCCGAATCATCGTTGCCAAGACCACTGAAGTCAGCCAGTCCGGCCAACAGGTCTTTTTTCAAAATGACCTTCACGCCACTGAGTACCCCGGCAGCACCGACACCGGTTGCAAGGAGCTTCATGTTTTTTTCTTTGAGCATCACCGCTCCGGCAGCACCAGCTGCGATAAGTACTACTGGACGAGCCATTGCCTTTGCATTGAAGCCGGTTGCTGTACCGTCCACTTTCAATACCTTGTCAATGAGCCTGCCGCCCACAGAACCCAGAACGACACCACTTCCGAGCATCGCCAGGTTTTTTACTTCTTCCATTACAGCCTGGCTGCTGAGTTTGGAATTGGTTTTTCGTTGAGTTGCCATGTTTATTGATTTAATTGATTGCTTATAAAAGTTTTACTGCTTTCACAGGTAATTGCTTGCTGCCTTTACTGTGTTTCTTTTTGGAATGATTTTTCTTCCTGCCTGAATAGCCCGATA
>CAINVI010000130.1 GCA_903854075.1 Candidatus Pollutiaquabacter sp.
ATACACTGTCCTCCGGAAACCTGACGATTCCGTTAAGCGGAACTTATACAGTCGGCGGAACAACCCCTGATTACGCACGATTGTCGGACGCAGTAGCCGCACTGACTACTTTCGGAGTCTGCGGTCCGGTAATTTTGGACATGCGTTCCGGTACTGATACGATCCGCGTTTCTATTCCGGCGATCAATGGATCCAGTACAACAAACACAATAACCATTCGTTCGGAAAACGGCGATAGCAGCTCAGTAAAACTCACCTATCCATCTGAAACCGTATTCACCAACCTGAATTACATTCTACAGCTGAACGGTGCAGACCATATCAACCTTGAACGCATTACGCTCGAACGAACTGGTTTGGAGCCATACGCACGTATTATTGATTTTAAAAACTCATCGTGCTTCATCAACATTACCGGCTGCCGTTTCCTTGGTGCGCCTACGACACAAGTAAGCAACAGTCTGGCGGCTATTCTTTATTCTTCTGCCGGAACACCTACCAACGACTCTAACGTGGTCATCCATGGGAATCGTTTTGAAAATGGTTCCATGGGAATTTACCTCAACGGCATCGCCTCATTGAATCCTGAAAACGGACTCATTATCACGGATAACATACTCTTGAATCAGTATGCATTCGGAATGTTCCTTACCAACCATGGCGACTTAAACATTGTCAACAATACTATCTCTACCAATACATCTTACACTTCCTACACCGGAATAGAATTGGATCGATCGCAACGCGCCCAGCTGGTTAGCAAAAACCGGATTTCAGGAAACGTTAAATTAGGAATGAACTTCATTGACTGCTCGGGATACAACGGCACTCCAGGTATTACGGCCAACAATTTCATTCAAGCCACCGACTCAATTGGTATCCGCCTCAACAACGGAGAATATCAGGAATTCATTTACAACAGTGTCAACATGACAGGATCAGGTTCGACAGCCACTGAACTGAGTGGGACCGGTATCGGAAATCGTCTGATCAACAACGTGCTGACGAATTCAGGCGGAGGTCTAGCTATTCGCCTCCTTAATGCAACCACTTCCGGTATTTCTGCTTCTGATTACAACGACCTCTATACCACGGGAGCAATCTTAGGTCGGTACAACAATACGAATACTGCTAATCTTTCAGCCTGGAAAACGGCTTCTCTTCGAGACTCCAATTCAGTATCAGCTGATCCACGTTTTGCCAGCACTACCGACTTACACGCTTCTGCTACGGCTATCGATAACGAAGGCATCTCAGTTCCTTCCGTTTCAGATGACATCGACGGAGAGGCACGTAGCAGTACGCCTAGCATTGGTGCCGATGAGTTCGTTGGAACGCCAAGAGACCTTACCGTCACAGCGATTATCAGTCCTGAGGACAGTGCCTGCGGCTCAGCAAATACGACTGTCACCATCATCGTCGCCAACAACGGATCAGTTGCCGAAACCGGATTCCCATTGTTCCTTTCGTCCTCTGCTCTTGGCGCTCCGATTTCAGAAAACTATGCAGGATCATTAGCTGCAGGAACAAGCGACACCGTCACGTTCAGCGCAACAGTAAATACGTCAGCCGGCGGGAACATTTCCTTCACGGCTTACTCCGGCGCCACTCAGGATGATGATCGTAGTAATGACAGCTCCAGTATTACGGTATTTATCACAGCAGCGCCCGTTGCACCTTTGGCAAGCGGCGACAGCATCTGCTTGGGCAGTACTGCTACAGTTTCCGCAGTCGGTGCAGGAACCGTTAACTGGTACGATGCAGCCACCGGCGGAAACCTGCTTGGAACCGGCACTTCCTATACGGCAACCGGAATTATTGCAACTACGGATATTTTTGCTGCTGACGTAATCAACGGCTGCGAAAGTGGTCGTGCAGCTGCTTCCGTTGTCGTATTGCCACTTCCGGTGGTAAATCTGGGTAACGACCAGAACATTGTTCAAGGAAACTCTACCACACTCGACGCCGGAGCCGGTTTCAGTACTTATACCTGGAGCAATGGTGCGACAACTCAAACGATCACAGTGAATACGGACGATTGCTACAGCGTTCTGGTAACCAACAGCTACGGCTGTGAGGGAACCGATACCGTCTGCGTGAACATCATCCTTCCGTCTGACCTTGCCGTGAGTGCTGTACTTTCACCGGTAAATGGATCATGCGGAAGAGCGGCTGGCGATGTAACCGTTCGAGTAATCAACTTAGGACCTAACGCAGCCATCAACATCCCCGTTTTAGCCATCGTAACCGGAGCTGCCACGGCCAACTTATCCACGATAATTGCCGGTCCGCTGGCGGCCAACGATAGCATAACAGTAGTCGTAGGCACTGTTAATACAGCAACCGGAGGAAATGTAACCATTGATGCGTATACCAATTATGGCGCTGAAACAGTTCCTGGTAATGATCATCAAATTAGTGCGGTATTGACTGTTCCACAACCTGCCCTACCTACCGGCTTGGATGCCTTGCGTTGCGGACCAGGAACTGTGGTTCTAAACGCCAGCTCCTCCCAAACCGTAGCATGGTACGATGTGCCGAGCGGTGGCGGTGTATTGTCGAATGGCAGTTCTTTCACGACTCCTTTCTTATCACAAACGACAACATACTATGCTCAGTCAGGAATTGTTTGTATCAATCAGGACCGTGTTGCTATAACCGCAACCATCCTCGACCTGCCGGCTGTTGATCTCGGTGCTGATACATTAATTACCGGTCCAATAACGCTTATCCCTTCTGTAACCGGAACTGCACCTTTCACCTACGTATGGAGCACTACAGAAACCACAGCAACTATTTCCGTCAATCAGAACGGTGATTACGCTGTTAGTGTAACGGATGCAAATGGTTGCGTGGGAACCGATACGGTAAACGTACAATTGAGTGTGGGCATCGATAATCTGACAGCAAGTAGCTGGGTCAGCCTTTATCCAAACCCAGCGCGCCAAGCCTTTGTTTTGAGAGGCGGCGTACTCAGCAACGATGTTACTGTTAGCATCATCGACTTGCGCGGCACCGTGGTGTACCGAGAAATCGTAGCCGCCGGCAACAAGGCGCTATCGCACGAAATCAATGTTAGCCGCCTTGCCAAAGGCATCTATCTTGTTTCGCTAACAACCAACAGTAGTTCACAACAAATCCGACTGGTGATTGAATAAAAATCACCAAGCTTCAAAAAAAAGAGCTGCCCGAAAGGACAGCTCTTTTTTTTTCACGTGATCTATTGTAATTAAATCGCAGCCTCCCCCAGCAAAACCACTGGATTCTCCAGCAGTCCTTTGAAGGTGCGAAGGAACTCAGCGCCAGAAGCTCCGTCCACTACACGGTGGTCGCAACTCAAGGTGACTTTCATTTCATTTCCGGGAACAACTTGACCATTCTTGACTACCGGCTTTGGGATGATTCCTCCTACTGCCAAGATGCAGGCATCCGGCGGATTGATGATGGCGGTAAAATCTTCTATACCATACATTCCCAGATTAGAGATGGTAAACGTGTTACCCTCCCAATCGGACGGTTGCAGTTTTTTATCTTTTGCTTTTGCCGCGTAAGACTTCACCTCCGCATTGATTTGACGAAGCGTCTTGGTATCCGCAAACCGAACTACCGGAACCAGCAAACCCTCTTCTACGGCTACAGCAACACCGATATTGACGTGGTGATTGGTACGAATAGTATCGCCCAGCCAGGATGAATTCACCTTCGGATGCTGACGTAACGCGGCAGCTGCTGCCTTGATGACGAAATCGTTAAAGGATACTTTAGATCCTGTAACAGCGTTGATGCTTTCACGAGCCGACATAACAGGCTCCATATCGATGGAAATGGTCAGGTAAAAATGAGGTGCCGTGAACATACTTTCACTCAAACGACGAGCAATGGTCTTGCGCATCTGGGAAACGTTCGTGACATCAAAGGATTCTTTAGTCAGTCCAGATGGAGCCACTGCACTTCCTACAAATTGACCCGGCTTGAACCATTCAATATCACGCTTAACGATACGGCCATGATCTCCGGAACCCATTACCTGACGGAGATCAATTCCTTTTTCATTGGCAATACGACGAGCCAACGGAGAAGCCTTCAATCGGGCATCATCGGAGGATACCGGAACAACTACCGGTGCAGGAGCAGCAGATACCGGCGCAGGAGCTGGTGCTGATTTTGCGGGAGCTGCAACTGGTGCTGGTGCAGGAATTGGCGCCTGTGGCGGAGTAACCGGCGCAGCGGCTGCCGACTGAGCCTGATCAAGCAACGCCTTGTAATCTTCACCCGGTTTACCCAACACAGCAAGCACCGAATCAACCGGTGCTCCTTTGCCCTCTTCTATTCCGATATAAAGCAACGTTCCTTCTTGATAAGACTCGAACTCCATGGTTGCCTTATCGGTCTCGATTTCAGCAACGACATCTCCAGGCTTTATGGAATCGCCCACTTTCTTGTGCCATTTAGCGACAACACCTTCGGTCATGGTGTCGCTCATCTTCGGCATTCTTATAATTTCAGCCATCTTAACTTATTCGGTTAATTGAATGTGATAAGGTTTTGATAAATCAGTCTTTGATATACGGATAATCAGACTGAACATAAACATCAGTA
>CAINVI010000131.1 GCA_903854075.1 Candidatus Pollutiaquabacter sp.
AGTCCGGGCAACACAGAGCAACCTGCTTCCTAACGGGAAGGTGTTCAAACCGATTGGTTTGGGCAACAGAAAGTGCCACAGAAAACTATACCGTCCTGCTTGCAGGATAAGGGTGAAAACGTGGGGTAAGAGCCCACGGATGTGCGTGGCGACATGTACATCGGGTAAACCTCAGGTGTTGAAAGACCAAATAGGTCAGGTTTGGAGCGGCTCGCTCCTGTTCTTTCGGGAACGACCTGATGGGTAGGTTGATGGAGGCGAAATGTGAATTTCGTCCCAGATAAATGACAGTACCGGCAGCAATGCCGGAACAGAACCCGGCTTATTCGTTCACGATGAAATCATAAAGCCGCTCGAAGTAACGGGCGGCTTTTTTACTTTCCATGGATTCATTGATTAAAAACATCTTACTGCTGTTTGTTGTTACCTTTGCAGAATCTTTACCGCCTTCATGCGAGTTCACCGTTTTTACCCGTTCATCGTATTTTTACTTTCGACCCTGGTCGCTCAGCATGCAGCTGGACAAACGAGCTATACGATCAGCGGATACATCAAAGAGTTAGCTACCGGAGAATCGCTTCCCGGCGCAGGTATTTATCTTCCGGAAAAAGAAAAAGGCACCACCACGAATTCCTACGGCTTCTACTCTATTACATTACCGGCCGGAAATTACAAGGTCATCTATTCCTATATCGGTTTTGAACCTCAGACGAAGAATTTGGAGCTGAACCAAGATCTTAGAATAAATATTTCACTGGCTGTTCAGGCTATTCAAACACGGGAAGTCACTATCGCAGCCGAACGCGACGATAAGAATATACAGGATGTCCAGATGGGGAAAGAAAGCATAGATATCGATAAGATAAAATCGATTCCTGCTTTTATGGGTGAAGTGGATCTGATAAAAGCCATCCAGTTGCTACCCGGTGTATCGTCATCCGGCGAGGGGAACACCGGATTCTATGTTCGTGGCGGTGGACCGGACCAGAACCTTATTCTGTTGGACGAAGCGAACGTGTATAATGCCGGACATCTCTTCGGATTCTTTTCTGTCTTTAATGCAGATGCCGTCCAGAGTGTATCATTGACTAAAGGCGGTATGCCGGCGAATTACGGCGGACGACTTGCTTCAGTACTCGACATCCAAATGAAAGAAGGCAACAACCGGGAATTTCAGGCGGAAGGTGGCCTGGGAATAATTGCCAGCAGGTTGACCTTGCAAGGTCCAATCAAAAAAGACACCAGCTCATTCATCATTTCTGCGCGACGCACCTTTGTCGACCTCTTTTTCAAACCTCCGTTCACGAAAAAAGGCTCCGATATTTCCGGTAACAGCTATTACTTCTATGACTTGAATGCAAAACTGAATTACACTTTCAGCGATAAAGACCGACTGTTCATCAGTGGTTATTTTGGCAGGGATGTGTTTTCGTTCAAAAGTCAGGATTCGGACTTCTCCATCCGGGTACCGTGGGGAAATGCCACCGCAACGGCGCGTTGGAACCACTTATTCAGCGATAAGCTGTTCATGAACACAGCCGTTATCTATACGAACTATGATTTTGAATTTGAAGGCGGACAAGAAACCTTCAACTTCAAACTTTTTTCGGGCATTACAGATTACAATCTAAAATCTGATTTCACCTGGTTACCGGGAATCCGGCACCATGTAAAGTTCGGCGGACAATATATTTATCATGTCTTCGTGCCCAGCAATGTGTCTGCACAATCTGGCGATGTCGTATTTGATCTGGGTAAAGTCATCAAGAATTATGCGCACGACGCGTCTATCTACATCAACGATGAATTCGATATTAACGATAAATGGAAAGTAAGCGGGGGACTTCGCGCGACTTACTTTGCACAAGTCGGTCCTTTTGACCGCTATCTTCGTGATCCGATTAGCGGGCTGATTAACGACACGGTACAATATGCTGCAGGTGAAAAAGTAAAAAGCTATAATAACCTCGAGCCAAGACTAGCTATTCGTTACGGCATCAATTCCAGGTCCAGCCTGAAAGCTTCGTATACGCAGAATTACCAATATATCCACCTTGCATCGTTGTCATCCATTTCCCTACCAACCGACCTGTGGGTTCCCAGCACCGATCTGGTACGTCCGCAATTCGGCACTCAGTATGCTCTTGGCTATTTCCGAAATTTCCGTTCCAACATGTACGAGACTTCCGTCGAAGTCTATTATAAGACGATGGAAAACCAAATCGAATACAAAGAAGGTTTTCTGCCGGAGAATACAGTCAATGACAACGTAGATAATAATTTCGTCTTCGGATCCGGCAGAAGTTACGGTGCTGAATTTTTTGTCAAAAAAGCCAAAGGAAAATTTTCAGGATGGATTGGTTACACGCTGGCGTGGACCGAACGCACTTTTGAGGACTTGAATAACGGGGAAAAATTTTACGCCAAGTTCGATCGCCGTCATGATGCTTCCATTGTATTATCCTATGAAATTTCGAGCCGATGGACGCTTGGCGGCACATGGGTATACGCAACCGGCAATCTGAATACCTTTCCGCAGCGACTTTATCTGTTGTCCAACGGAGATGTACTGGAAGATTATGGCGGACAACGTAACAATTACCGACTGCCCGCTTACCACCGTCTCGACATTTCCGCAACGCTGAAATCCAAGCCGAATAAGAAATTCGAATCGTCGTGGAACTTCAGTATTTTCAACTTGTACAATCGCTACAATCCGTACATCATTTATTTCGATACCGCTTACCAGGGAAATACAATTACAATTGCAGCAAAGCAAATCTCGTTGTTTCCAATTCTACCAAGTATTACCTGGAATTTTAAGTTCTGAACAGATGTCAACTCCTTACACTACTCTACTGAAGAACTGCAGCGTTGGCGTCATACTGATTGCCATCTCGGCCATATTCAACGCTTGTGAGAAAACCGTTTCCGTTACTATTCCGGATGTGGAGGACAAGATCGTGGTGGAAGGGTATATTGAAACCGGAAAACCGCCATATGTTATCCTTTCCCGTTCGCTCGACTTTTTCGGCACGATCAATTTGAATTCCATCGTTCAAAATACCGTTCAGGGAGCACTTGTTGTGGTGAACGACGGCACTATATCGGATACGTTGCAGCAAATTCCGGGGTTTGGCATCTACATCAGTCAGCAGTTGACCGGAACTCCCGGAAAGTCGTACGACCTGACCATCATTGCCGACGGCGAAATCCTGACCGCCACCACGCTTCTACCGCAACCTGTACCACTCGATAGTGTTTGGTGGAAAGTGGATGGAGAACGCGATTCCCTTGGCTTCGCCTGGGCGCATCTTACCGATCCGGACACCATTGGTAACTGTTATCGATGGTTTGCACAACGCATCAATCGATACACGTATGGTCCGGACGCCGGACAGCAGAAAGACAGCATTTTCATTGCACCATTAGGTTCTGTTTTTGAAGACAAGTTCATCAACGGCAAGAGTTTTGACTTCAATGCTGCCCGCGGCAAGGTGCGCAATTCCAATAAAGAAGACGACCTGAAGGAAGAGAACTTCTTATTCAAACGTGGCGATACGATAGTGGTAAAATTCACCGCTATTGATCGTTCCCATTTTGAATTCTGGCGATCGGAAGAAACGCAGGTATCCAACAACGGTAACCCGTTCGGATCCGTTACACCGATTACCGGCAATATCAACGGCGGATTAGGTATTTGGGGCGCCTATTCCACCACTTTTGATACGATTTACGCACAATAGCCGAGTTATGAGCTAGTGACTTTTTTAACGCATAAAACTTTACTTTTGCGTTCCTGAATCCTATTCCCATGAGCGAGCAACACGAACACGTAAAATGTCTAATTATTGGTTCCGGTCCTGCCGGTTACACGGCTGCTATTTATGCCGCACGTGCGGATCTTAAACCGGTATTATACCAGGGACTACAGCCCGGCGGTCAATTGACCATCACCACGGAAGTCGAGAATTATCCCGGCTATCCGAAAGGAACTCATGGCCCGCAAATGATGGAAGATTTCAAAGCTCAGGCGGAACGTTTTGGAACAGATATACGATTTGGCTACGCTTCGTCGGTTGATTTCAGCGGTCCAGTGCATAAGGTAGTTATTGATGAAAACAAAACGATCCTTGCCGATTCGGTCATTATCTCTACGGGAGCTTCCGCAAAATGGCTGGGACTTCCCTCGGAACAACGGCTGAACGGTTATGGCGTTTCTGCCTGTGCTGTTTGCGATGGATTCTTCTTTCGCGGCCAGACAGTTGCCATTGTCGGTGCTGGAGATACAGCAGCGGAAGAAGCAACGTATCTGGCTAAGCTCTGCCAGAAAGTATATATGATTGTGCGCCGCGATGAAATGCGTGCTTCAAAAGCTATGCAACACCGCGTTCTTTCTACGCCTAACATCGAGGTATTGTGGAGTCATGAAACCAAAGAGATTCTGGGCGAAAAAGGTGTTGAAGCCGTTTTACTCACCGACCATAAAACCGGTCAAGAACGGAAAATTGATGTTACTGGATTTTTTGTCGCTATTGGTCACAAACCCAATTCAGATATTTTCAAAGGCTGGCTGAACATGGATGAGACTGGTTATCTTATCACAACACCAGGCACCTCCAAGACCAACGTCAAAGGCGTCTTTGCCGCAGGAGATGTTGCTGATAAGGTGTACCGACAAGCGGTGACTGCTGCCGGCACCGGTTGCATGGC
>CAINVI010000132.1 GCA_903854075.1 Candidatus Pollutiaquabacter sp.
AAAGACGGACAGCTTCGCGTGCGTTCTATGGCACTTGTTCACGAGAAGTTTTATCAGGCGGAAGAGCTGTTGGAGATCAACTTCGGGGAGTACATCGAAAAGCTGTGCCACTACTTATATCAGGCGTATGGTGATAAGACCGAACGTATAAAAATCCTGTTGAATGTCGATTCGATTGGACTGGACATGGATACCGCCATGCCCTGTGGACTGCTGATCAATGAAATTGTAAGTAATGCCTATAAATATGCCTTTCCGGGTTCCCGCGAAGGAACGATTTCCATTGATTTTCACCGAAATCAAGGACTCGTTACTCTCTCGATTAAAGATACCGGAGTAGGATTACCGGCTGATTTTCAAGAAGATGCGTCCGAAACACTCGGTATGCAATTGATTCAGGCGCTTACCGGCCAGCTGGATGGTAACCTGACGGTGGACCGTAATAACGGGGCTGGATTTTCTGTTACATTTCCGTATCCCAGACCTTCGGCGGGAAACCCCACCCCCTCTTTTTAAGTATAAACACCTGTTAAAGAACCACTATGGCCACGCTGAAAATCATGATTGTGGAGGATGAGATAATCGTTGCGAAAGACATCCAACGCATCCTTAAAAAGCTCGGGTACGAAGCCTTTGATCCGTTTTCCAACGGAAAAAAAGCGCTTGATGCTATTGAAAAACTCAATCCTGATTTGGTGTTGCTCGACATCAATCTGCGAAGCAGTGAAATGGATGGTGTACATGTTGCGGAACAGATTCATCAGCACTATCAGATACCGTTTATTTTTCTGACCGCCTTCTCCGATAAAAACACGCTGGAGCGTGCAAAGTTGACAGAGCCTTATGGCTACATCATTAAGCCGTTTGAAGAGGATGATATCCGTACAGCGATTGAGATAGCGTACTATAAATACACGAAGGACCTCGAGCTGCAAAATAAAGGCAACCGTTTTGCTGCTGCACTCGACAGTGTCGACGTAGCGGTTATCATCACTGATGCCAATGAGAAAGTCATCTTCATGAATAAGATGGCAGAGACGCTGACCGGTTGTTTGAAGCAAGAGGCGCTGGGTAAAGATATTTCAGTCGCGATGAAAAACTCGCCGCAAGAAACCAAGAACGCATTCAAGACACTCGCCAAAACAGTTGTCGGCGATTCAGGTAAAGACGCTGAGTCGCAGGTGCCGATTTCGAATGGTGGCGGCGAAAATAAGGTGGCGGTAAATACTTTCCCGATCCTGACGGTCAACAACAAGATCAATGGTTGTGCTTTTGTAATGTCGGCTGGCGATCGTCCTGCCGCTACCCAGGAAACAACTACCGACAAGAACCTCTTTAATTTCCTGGAAAACATTTATGCGAATAACAGCTTCTTCGTAAAGAAGGATTCGCGGTTTGTACGCGTTAATTTTCAGGATATCATGTGGATTGAGGCGCTTGATAATTATGTGATCATCAAGACGTCTTCCAAGGAGCAGTATGTATTGCACAGCTCTATGAAAGACATTGAATCAAAGTTACCTCCGCTTAATTTCTCTCGCGTTCACCGCTCGTATATTGTGCAGCTGGAGAAAATTGGCGCCCTGGAAGAGAACGCGTGTATCATCGACGGTAACCGTATTCCGATTGGAAAGTCCTATAAAGACAACCTGATGAGCCGGCTGAATCTTTTTTAATCGTTCGCCGACTAAATAATATCGAAGACCCCCGCCGATCAAAGAAGCGGGGGTTTTTCATTTAAAAATTAATTGTCGCCAATACCAATTCCGTTTCCTTTCGCGTAGCTTTACATCCTCATTCAACGGCAGTGGACATCATTCAGGTAAATAATCTCGTCAAAAAATATGACGGCCTTGTTGCGGTTGATGGCATATCTTTTTCCGTAGCTCCCGGTGAGATTTTTGGCTTATTGGGACCGAATGGTGCCGGAAAAACCACTACGCTGGAAATCATAGAAACACTCCGTTTGAAATCGTCCGGAGAGGTAAGTGTATGCGGTTTTTCTATCGACGCGCAGCCGAACGAGATTAAAAAACGAATCGGAGTGCAGTTGCAGGCAGCTGGATATTATCCGAATATTACTCTGGCGGAACAGCTGCGCTTGTTTGCCGGACTTTATAGTAAGCAGGTGAATGTCGTGGAGATGTTGTCGTTGGTGGGACTGCAAGACAAGGTATCGGCCAAATACAAAGAATTGTCCGGTGGTCAAAAGCAGCGGTTCTCCGTTTGTACTACGCTGATCAACGATCCTCAGGTTGTTTTCTTGGATGAACCTACTACCGGGCTCGATCCACAGGCGCGTCGCAATCTTTGGGAGCTGATCCGATCTATACGACAACGCGGTACCACAGTGGTGATTACCACGCATTATATGGACGAGGCTGAGCGGCTCTGTGATCGGGTGGCTATTATGGAAAAAGGAAAGATTATAGCTCAAGACACTCCGGAACGATTGATCGATCGTTTAGTGGAGTCGGGCTTTGAACGAAAAAAAGAAGTTAAGAAAGCCAGTCTGGAAGATGTTTTTCTTTCACTTACCGGACATGAGTGGCGCGATGAATAACGGACATGCAATCGAAAAAACCGGTGTATAGTCAATGGGGTGCGATGCTTGCCATATCTAAGGCGAGCTTTCGTTCCATGCTTCGCAGCCCTTCTGCGATCATTTTTGGATTGTTGTTTCCGCTTGTTTTTATTGTTGTTTTCGGATTCATTAATCCAAGTAATGTCAAGTTTGATGTAACGATTGATCAGCGTTCCGATACCACCGGAGAATTATACGCAGCGCTGAAAAGTAATTCCTCCTTGCGTTTCCGTACGGTTGAAGACGGACAGCAGGAAGAGCGATTACAAAAGGGACGCATCGACGCCATTTTGTTTTTACAAACTAATCCTGAAAATCAGGAAGAGGTGGTGGTTACTACGTCTAAAGCATCGCGTGAACGGGCTAACATTGTAGAAGCGCTGATACAGGAAGTAGTTTCTTCGGTAAACTCTCGGCGGTTGGACGTGTTGTTTAAAACTACGCCCGACTCACTTCGTATTTCATCCGCCCAGCGCTACGCGATGAAAACAGCCTTGATTCCCGGTCGTGAATATAAAACGATTGACTTTATCCTGCCCGGCCAGTTAGGGTTCTCTATTCTTAGCGCCGGTGTATTCGGTACAGCGTTTGTGTTTTTTTCCTTACGACAAACCCTGGTGTTAAAACGATTTTTTGCCACACCTATCAAACGACCGTTTATTATTCTTGGCGAGGCATTGAGTCGTGTTACTTTTCAATTACTCGGATCGCTGATGATCATATTGATTGGCCATTTTGTATTTGAATTTACATTGGTGGAAGGCGGTTGGACGGTTGTCAAGCTACTCTTGTTTGCCGCGATAGGACAGCTTGTTTTTATGGGTTTCGGTTTTGTAGTTTCCGGTATCGCGCGCAACGAAAGCACAATTCCTCCGATTGCCAATATGATAACCCTTCCACAGTTTTTACTCTGCGGAACATTTTTTCCTATCGATGCGTTTCCCTCCTGGTTGCAAGCCATCAGCCGTATACTTCCGTTAACGTATTTGAACGATTCTTTTCGCCGGATTGCTTTCGAAGGCGCGCCGTTGCTTGATTTGTTACCGCAACTCGGCGTAATTGGTCTGTGGGGTGTATTGGTATTCTTCCTGGCGGTCCGGTTTTTCCGTTGGGAATAGTGGATGTTTTTCACGGCAACGGTTCTATAACTTTGCTATATTTACTACTTTGTAAATCAGGATGTTGGGATTTCGTAGAAAGTCATACTTCGTAGCGTTGCTTTTACTGCTTTTCTTGCCGGCACTCGTTTCGGCACAAGCGGGAAAAAATGGAGCGGTTACTATTACTGTTCCTAATACACCGGTAAACGAATACACTACGCTTACCGCCAATGTTGTTGCCAATTCTTCTTCTTTGACGGTAACAGCATCAGCACTCAATGCCTCCGGTGTGTTTACTACACCATTGGCTGCAGGCGACCTTGTCATGGTTATTCAAATGCAAGGCGCATCCATGGGTCTCAATGATGATACAACGTACGGCGTCATCAACAGCTACAACAACTGTGGCAATTATGAATTGCGTCAGGTGTTATCGGTTCCCAATCCAACAACGATCAATCTGTCTTGTGGGCTTCAAAAGGCGTACACAGCCACTGGTCGTGTTCAGGTGGTGCGCGTTCCCAGATACACCACATTGACCATTAACGCCGGCGCCTCTATCACTTGTCCGTCGTGGAATGGAACAACGGGTGGTGTCGTTGCTATTGAAGTGGACGGCGCCATGGTCATTAACAGTGGCGGATCGGTGGATGCCAGTGGAAAAGGCTTTCGCGGAGGTGCCCTATCGGAGAATCTATCCGCATTTGGTGCGCTGAACTATTTATGGAATGCTGGAAATTACGGGGCAGATAAGGGAGAAGGTATTGCCGGGTCACAAACGGATTATGACGGATTCTCCGGTCGCTTTTGTAAAGGAGCTCCGGCCAACGGCGGCGGCGGTGCTAATGCACATAATGGCGGTGGCGGTGGCGGTGGTAATGCCGGACTTCCTGCTTCCTGGACCGGCCGTGGAAATCCGGATAATGCGTTACCCGCCTATTCGGCAGCATGGGATCTGGAGTACTCCGGATTTGCCGCTTCTACATCTTCCGGTGGCGGAAAAGGTGGTTACACGTTTTCTTCTGCCAACCTCGATGCCACTCTTGGTGCTCCGGGTCTTGTAACATGGGGCGGTGATTATCGTCGTGAAAACGGAGGCCGCGGAGGTCGTCCGTTGGATTATTCTTCCGGCCGTATTTTTTTGGGAGGAGGTGGCGGCGCCGGTGATCAAAACGACGGTAAAGGTGGAGCCGGTGGTAATGGCGGTGGTATTATATATATCACATCACGTAGTGGAATTTCCGGAAGTGGAACAATTGTCTCTAATGGAATAAACGGTACTAACTCAACCGCTCCCACCTTTCTGAACAGCAGCGCCGATGGCGCCGGCGGTGGCGGTGCTGCTGGCACCATTTTACTTGATGTTGACAGCCCTATAACCGGAATTACCATTAACGCTAACGGAGGTCGCGGCGGTAATCAGCAGGTAAACGCCACTAGCTTTGATGCTTATGGTCCAGGTGGCGGTGGCGGCGGCGGCTATATTTCTATTTCGAATGGTGCCGCAACACGATCAGCAACCGGTGGACAGAATGGAACAACCAATTCGGCGGGACTAACCGAGTTTCCTCCCAATGGCGCAACGCGTGGTGGTCAGGGACAACCGAACGAGAGTCTACCGTTATTTGTTTTCACCGCAGCGTCTGATACTGTTTGTCCGGGCGCCACAACCTCGCTATCGGTAACATGGCAAGGGAACCTTCCGGCCGGTACAACCTTTCAATGGTTCTCTTCGCCTGTTGGCGGTGCGCCGCTTGCTACCGGCACTACGTTTAACACACCCAATATTTTATCATCAACTATTTTTTATGTCGGTACGTGCCCCGGATTTTATCGGATAGCGGTTCCTGTGGAAGTGATTTTCTTAAACGGATATTTTACATCACCCAATGTTTGTTCCGGTGCTACTGCTTATTTCGCCGGTCTGGGGAATTCTTTTCCCGGAACTATTGTAAGTTGGACGTGGAATTTTGGAGATGGAAGTCCAACGGTTGGCGGGCAAAATGCTTCTCACCTCTATGCTGCTAACGGCAGTTATCTGGTAACATTGACCGTAGAGGACAACTACGGGTGTCAGGCGGTATCACCATTAACTGTGAACGTTCAGCCGGGCCCACAAACAAGTTTTACTACGTCAACTACCACAGGTTGCGGACCGCTCCCGGTTTCGTTTACTAACACCACCACGGGAGGAACTACGTACAATTGGAATTTCGGCGATGGCGGCACATCAACATCAACCAATGCATCGCACACGTACACGGCCCCTGGCACATATAATGTTTCGCTAATCGCAGCCAATGGCACCTGTTCGGATACATTAACGCAGGCTGCACTCATTACCGTTAATGAAAAGCCAACGGCAGCATTCACTACATCTGGAGCGGTTTGCCTGGGCGATACGATTTTCTTTACCAATAATTCTACGACCTCTTCCGGTGCAGCAATCAGTTATTCCTGGAATTTCGGTGACGGCTCTCCAACTACTACGCTCAACAATCCATTTCATAGTTATGCTACCGCCGGTAACTTCCAGGTAAGATTAACAGCAACAGCTAATGGTTGCACGGATGACACACTAATTTCGGTGATTGTAAATCCTGCTCCGGTAGCCGCTTTCACGCCGAGCGCGTTGAGTGGTTGCGGACCTACCACGATTAATTTCACCAATACCACAACAGGCTCTCCCTCCTACCTGTGGAGTTTTGGTGACGGAACCAACGCTGTCGCTGCCAGTCCGTCGCATCTCTACACGCAAAACGGAGTCTATTCAGTTACACTAATTGCTACACAGGGTAGTTGCTCAGATACCGTTTCGGCGATCAACCTAATCACCATCGCTCCCAAACCTACGAGCTCTTTTTCAGCAACCAATGTTTGCCTGGGCGACACGGTTCGGTTTACTAATCTATCTACCGGCAACGGCGGAACAATTTCCTTGAACACCTGGAACTTCGGCGACGGCTCTCCGGTTAACAACCAAACATCACCGGCCTACGTTTATTCGGCAGCGGGTTCGTATCAGGTGCGCCTTACAGTGACATCCGGGGCCTGTACGGACGATACAGTCATTACCGTTAGTGTGAGTCCGGCACCTGTTGCGGCTTTCAGTAGTGTAGTGACAAGCGGCTGCGGTAGCACATCGGTGGTATTTACCAATACCACCAGTTCTTCTCCGGTTTACACATGGAACTTTGGCGACGGTTCACCAACGAGTTCAGTAACGAATCCGGTGCATAGTTATAACTCAACGGGCAGCTATACGGTGACGCTTTATGCCGTTCAGGGTTCTTGTTCTGATACACTCACTCAAACGTTGCCTATAACAGTGAATGTTTCCCCGATTAGTTCCTTTTCTACCACCAGTGTTTGTTTGGGCGATAGCGCACGCTTTATTAATTTATCATCTGCTAACGGTGGTACCATTACCGGGTTTACCTGGAACTTCGGCGATGGATCACCGACATCCGGGATTACTTCCCCGGCGCATTTTTATGCTTCACCAGGAACATACTCTGTGCAGTTATTAGTTGCCAACGGTAATTGTACTGACGATACACTGATTACCGTCAACGTGAATCCATCTCCGGTGGTCGCTTTTACGCCCAGCACCACTTCTGGCTGTGGAAATACTACGGTACAATTTTCCAACACAACAACAGGATTGCCTGCTTTCACGTGGAACTTCGGTGATGGAAATACATCCTCTACGGTGAATCCCGCTCACACGTATACTACTGCCGGCACGTACACGGTTTCGCTCATAGCTGTTCAAGGCGCCTGCCGAGACACACTAATTCGTACGAATCTTATTACGGTGGCACCAGGACCAATCAGCTCCTTTGCTACTTCCAATGTTTGTCTGGGCGACAGTGTTCGATTTACCAATTTGTCATCCGGTAATGGCGGTACTATTACTTCTACCGCATGGGATTTTGGAGATGGATCGCCGGTGGCGATCACCGCCGCTCCAACACACTATTATTCCTCAGCCGGAACGTATTCGGTACAGCTTACGGTGTCAAACGGATCTTGTACGGATGATACCGTGATAACGGTAAGCGTTTCTCCCGGACCTGTAGTTTCATTTTCACCAAGTATTACTACCGGTTGTGGAAACACAGCTGTGCAGTTTACTAATGTAACTACCGGCTCACCATCTTATAGCTGGAATTTTGGTGACGGATCCACCAGTACTTCCGCCAATCCAGTGCACACGTATACTACTCCCGGGACGTATAGTGTATCGCTTATTGCCGTGCAGGGGACCTGTTCAGATACCTTAGTACAAAATAATCTTATTGTCATTGGCGCTGGACCAACAGCATTGTTTACTGCTGCTGATATTTGCCTGGGAGATACGTTAGAACTATTCAACACCTCCGCTAATACCGGTAATACCACGTATTCATGGACCTTCGGTGATGGAGGAAGCTCTTCGCAGGTGTCGCCGTTACACCTTTACATGGCAGCGGGAAGTTATACAGTGGTATTGCGCGCAACCGATATTTCAGGTTGTTATGATACACTATCACAGCTGGTAACAGTTTCAGCGTTACCCACAGCAGTATTTTCAGCCAACCAGTTGAATGGATGTGATTCCATGACGGTTTTGTTCTCAGCATCCGGTTCTTCCATTTCTCAATGGCAGTTTGGGGATGGTACAACAGGTAACGGAACCACCGTTTCTCATTTTTATGCAGCACCAGGTACTTATACGGTGAGCCTTACTGCGACATCTTCGGCCGGTTGTTCTGCGTCACGGAGTTTTTTGAATTACATAACTGTTCGTACAGGACCTCAACCCGTTATATCCTCGGGCAGTCGGACGATCTGTCGTGACGCGTGTATTTCTTTTTCCGGACAGTCTTCCGGTTCCCCCAATTCCTTCGTTTGGAATTTTCCCGGCGCTCAACCTTCTTCCGGGTTTGGTCCATCTGTTCCCATTGTATGTTATCCGGTCGCTGGAAATTATCCCGTTACGCTCACCGTTTCGGATGGATTTTGTACCACCTCCACTACACTACCCGCCGCTATTGTTGCTGTAGACTGTTCAATTTTGCCGGTGGCAGATTTTATTAGCAGTGACACGACAGTTTGTATTGGGGATTGTATTTCGTTTGTTTCATTATCCAATAATGCAACCGGCTGGAGCTGGTCTTTTCCCGGTGCAACTCCTTCTACTTCTTCGATGGAACAACCCGCTTCCGTGTGTTACAATGCAGCAGGAACGTATCCGGTATCTTTAGTAGCCATCAATCCTGCAGGTAGCGATACGTTACGTATTAACGGACTTATAACTGTGGTGTCTGCTCCGGCGGTTCCTGTTTTTGTTCAATCTGGAGATACGTTAATTGCACCTGCCGGGTATACATATCAATGGTATTACAACGGTGTTCCGATTTCCGGAGCTATAGGTGTTCGTTATGTTGCCCTCTTATCCGGCAGCTATTCCTTAGCTATTTCTTCCGTGAACGGTTGTTCTGCTATTTCTGTTCCGCAACATGTTTCTCTGGTAAGTATAGATGAACTTTCTAGTATATCCGGGATAAAGGTTTATCCGAATCCGTTTAATGATAAGTTGCATGTCGGATTTTCGCTGCAGTTGGCAACCACCTTGTCGTTTGATATCACCGACGCTCTTGGACGAATTATACTGGAGCGAAAAGAGTTTTATGCAAGTGGGGCCGTTTTACAGGAACTTGATTTTTCCGGTTTGGCTAGCGGTGTCTATCAGTTAATTATACGTTCCGACGCTTTTGTGGCTGGCATTAAGGTGATTAAGCAGTAGTTTTTTACTGAAATTTATACTTCTGCAATATTTTATCCGTTTATGTTCAATTTCCCTGCTCCGGTTGGTATAGTTTAGGCTAGACATTAACCCGAGGTATATGGATGTATTAACGTTTACGCAGAATTCCCCGTCGTTTTCAAAAGTTAACAGCGAAGTTCACCAGGCCCATTTAGTTTTTCTGGACGATTGCCAGTCGTGTTCCCAGGATGTATGTAGGATGTTGGTACACGATCACCGTACCGTTTACCAGGTTAATACTATTGATGAGGCACATCAGATTTTACGTACGACGCGCTGTTCGGTCTTGGTAGTTGGGCGCGCCTATCTAGATCGGCTTTCTGCTGATACTATAGAGCAGTTTCATTCTTCTTCGGTAATGAATGATTTATCAGTGGTGCTTTTGGTTGATAAGACCGAAAGTCAGGATCGATTATTGCACTATTACGACTGGGGTGTTGTCGACATTATTCCGGATTGTACAGAGTCAAAAATTATACAAACTAAAATAGCACTCTATGAAACGTTGTTCTATCAACGCAATGAATTACGCGAAGTGAATGAACGCTTGCAGAATGCTAATAATCAGTTGGAGGAATATGTCTATATCGTTTCACATGATTTGAAAGCGCCCTTACGCGGCTTGTCAAGTCTTGCACAGTTTATTGAAGACGAAATTGGTGAGACCATCACCACCGAAGTGCAAGAGTTGTTGGAAATGATGAAGGCGCGAACAGATCGTATGCAGCAAATGATTGATGGTATTTTGCACTATAGTCGAATGTCGAATGTTAATAGTCTGAAAGAAGCAGTTGATGTTAAACAATTGATAATCAATATAATAGACTTAATATCATTGCCATCTAACGTCAGGATTGAATTTCCTGACCAGTTGCCGGTGTTGGACACCGAAAAAATCAAGTTTCACGAGGTTCTGCAGAACTTGATTTTGAATGCTATAAAGCATAACGATAAGCCTGATGTGCAGATTACCATAGCGTATAAAGAGTTTCCGGATCACTTTGAATTTTCGGTAGCGGATAATGGAAAAGGAATTAAGCCAGAGCATCGAGAAAAGGTATTCGGACTTTTCCAGACGTTGTTACCTAAAGAGAAGAGCGAAGGAACCGGCTTAGGGCTAACTATCGTAAAAAAGATTGTAGAGCAACAAGATGGTAAGGTGATGCTGGATTCAGACTTTGGTAAAGGATCAACGTTCCGGTTTACGTGGAAGAAATAAAAAAAACCGGTAATTGGGTTACCGGTTTCTTAGTTAGTTTCCTTTTTTAAAGACGTATATCACGCTGGAGTATTTTTCGGGATCACCTTTTGTATTTCTATTAGATGCAAGTCCCTTTAAAAAGCCTTTTAGGTAGTTTTTACTACCGGTCTTGTATTGTGTGCTTAACAACGACACGTAATAAGCATCAAAAGGCATCGGGGAGGACCCGACATGTATAAATCCATGCTTTTTAAAGAGCTCTTTTATAGACTGTGGAGTGAAATGATACAAGTGACGAGGAACATCCCAGGCGGCCCAATTCTTGCCGAATGTGGCCGCATCTTGTGAGGTATTATTGGGCACTGCTATGATTACTATGCCATCATCGGTTACTATGCGGCTTAACTGTTGAACACGTTCATTGAGATCGTGTACATGTTCCAATACATGCCATAGAGTAATAACATCATAACGCTCTGTGGTTGTTTGTAACCAATCCTCCCCTTCTACCAATAACGCATGATTTGATTCTGCTTGTTTTTTTGCCTCAGTGCTCGGCTCCACGCCTTTTACGGTCCAACCAGCTTGTTGGCATCCTGCCAAAAATTCCCCGGTTCCACACCCGATATCCAGCAACCGGATATTTGTAGCCCTTCCGATTGTTTTTTGGATTAGCTGTAGCTTGTTTTTAATAGCAATGGAGCGAATGAATTGATAGGCAGTATTGAATACCCCCTTTTTTGCATTCGTATGGCTGATATAGGCCGTGCTTTGGTAATAAGGACCAATTTCTGCCTTTGATGGCCGAGGATTTGTAAATAAAAACCCACAGGACACACATTTGACGATGGTAAAAACGTCTTGTGATACCGTAAAATCTTTGCATTTTACGTATTCTTGGGCGTTTTCTGTCCCGCAAACTGGACAATTTTTAAGGTTTTCCATTAGACGATATGTTTCACGTGAAACAATGGGGTAAAAATAGGTGGAAAATCATCGCTATGTTCCACGTGGAACAATTAGCGAGAAATGTGTACCATCAAGACGGAAATGTCTGCCGGCGAAACACCGCTAATACGCGAAGCCTGACCTAAATTTTTAGGACGAACCGTGCTCAACTTTTGCCGCGCCTCCATAGATAAGGCCGTCAACGCGTGATAATCGAAATCGTCCTTGAGATAAAGATCTTCCAGCTTGGCGAACCGGGAAACGATTTCGTTTTCTTTGGCAATATATCCCTCGTATTTAACCGTAACTCCGGCCTGATGTAAAACCTCTTCACGAAACGATTCATCGAGCTCTTCAGCCAGTGCTGCCAAGGGAGCAACGTGGGCTACTAAGTCCGCTAATTCTACCTGAGGGCGCAATAAAATGCCGTGCAACTTTTGTTTCTGGCGGATCGGATCAGAGCCTTTTTCAGTCAACATAGAGTTGATTTCATCGGGTTGAACCGAGTAATCCTTGAAAAAGGCAATCATTCGATCCGTTTCGGCCGATTTCCGCTCCATTTTTCGCATACGCTCATCGTTGGCAAGACCCAACGAATGACTGATAGGCGTAAGGCGAAAATCTGCATTATCCTGTCGCAATAAGGTTCTGAATTCGGCGCGGGATGTAAACATCCGGTAGGGCTCATCAGTACCTTTGGTGACCAGATCATCAATTAATACGCCAATGTAAGCGTCGGAACGGCGCAGAATGAACGGATCTTTTTCGTTGATTTTTAAATGGGCATTCATACCGGCCATTAATCCCTGGCAAG
>CAINVI010000133.1 GCA_903854075.1 Candidatus Pollutiaquabacter sp.
GCGGTTGGCGTGCCTTGCTTATTTTGGTAATATTGCTTCAGCACGATGATGTCCCAAAATACGCAAAAGAATTACAACGGTTGGAGCCTTCTTCTGAAATGGACGATTGCGTTATCAGCCGTGATATTCATTTACGTGCAGCTGCGTGCCTCTTCCCGGCAGGATTGGTGGGCTGCCGCCCGAATGGCCTTTGCAGATGGCGACACGATTATTTTCCTGTTTCTCGCCGTAGCTTTGTTGCCGGTTAATTTGTCGCTCGAGGCGCTCAAGTGGCAAACAGCAATGACTCCTCTCGAGGCTGTCCGCTTCTCGACGGCTTTACGTGCGGTGTTCAGTGGAATGACGGTAAGTGTTTTTACTCCGAACCGAATCGGTGAATACGCCGGACGTGTTTTTGTGTTGCAACAGGCGGATCGTATCGCTGCTACGGTGCTGACCGTAGTCTCTAGTTTCAGTCAATTGGTTATTACCGTCCTTGCAGGATCGATAGCTGTATATAACTATCATCCGCAACAAGATGCCGTTACCTCTCTGCTTGCGGTTCCTTTTTTAGTGGTGCTTCCCTTGCTCGCTGTAGGACTTACTATAGTTTATTTTCGCATTGACTGGATGAGTCCGCTGCTTCAGCGATTACCATTGCCCGCCTCCTGGAAATCGTATTCGGTAGCGTTTACATGGATGCCGTTCAGTCGTTTACTGCAGATCTTTTTTCTTGCTGTATTGCGCTACGTAGTTTTTACCGGACAGTTTTTTCTGCTGTTGAAATTCTTCCATGTTTCTATCGCGTATACCGATGCGCTCACAGCAATGGCTGTCGTTTATCTGGCAATGTTGATCGTGCCGACGGTTACGCTAACAGAATTGGGTGTTCGCGGAGGACTGGCTGTTGCCTTTTTTGCAGGATACACGGAGGCGTTGGAAGAAGTGGTGTTCGCATCCTCGTTACTTTGGCTGATCAATCTGATCCTTCCTTCCTTGCTGGGCTGCCTTTTTGTTTTCAAGTTTAAATTTTTTCGCGTTACTGCCGCATGATTCCATTACTGCTGTTGATGGGCTGCGTAGCCGGTTACTCGCTCTTTCTGTGGAGGTGTCGTGCCGCTTGGAAGAAGGGACAACGTAATTTAGCTACTGTCCCGCATGCCTTCACTTCTGTTTCAGTACTTCTACCCGTACGCAATGAAAGCAACTCACTGCAGAACACCTTGTCTTGTTTAACAACCTTGGATTATCCTGCAAAGGCCGTCGAATTTATTGTCATTGATGATCATTCGGATGATGATACTGTGAGTGTAGTGGAAGCGTTCATTAAAAAGTTTCCGGAATTAATGATCACATTACTACGTTCCGCGGAGTCGGTCGGAAAAAAAGGGGCACTGGAAACAGGTGTGCGTGCAGCAAAACACGAGATCATTGTCACCACTGACGGTGACGTGCGATTTGGTTCGCAATGGTTATGGAAATTGGTAGAGATATTGCAGCCGGGAACACTTGTCTGTGGACCGGTTCTTTTGAAAAGTGCAGCGCAGCCGACGGTACTTCGCCGAGTCGTCTTGCTGGAGTCAATAGGGTTATCTATGATTGCCGCCGCCGGCATCATACAACGCTCTCCGTATTTCTGTAACGGCGCCAATATGGCGTTTTATAAAACGGATTTTGAGCGACTGGGAGGATATGCAGACGCATCGGGTCAATTGACCGGTGATGATACTGCATTATTGTTGAAGTATCCGCCGGAGCGGCTGTCGTTCGCTTTTCACCACGATTGTACGGTGACCGCTGAACCTGCAGCTACGCTTTCGGAATTTGTGTATCAGCGACAACGCTGGGCGTCCAAAGTGCCTTTCACGCTCACACGTTCTACGTTGTTTGCCGCCATTCTCGCATGGCTGGCCCATGCTGCTCTTCTCACCGCGCTGGTTGCTTGTTTGTCGGGCCTGCTCGCACCGGTTGTACTGATGGCTGCTGTTGCACTTAAAGTGGTTATTGAATACGTGGTGTTGAAAGCAGGCGGCGACTTCTTTCGGGAGCGCATTTCCTTTATAGTACTTTTAGCCGTACAACCTATCTATTGGATGGCAATCGTGCTAATCGGCTTGCTCGCCGTTTTTGTGCCGTATCGATGGAAGGGAAGAGTCAGTAACACATGACGACACTATCGCCCGGACAATTGATTTGGCAGCGCTTCCGTAAAAACGGTCTGGCGTTCGCCGGATTATGGTTGATTGGACTGGCGCTTTTTGTGGCCGTCTTTTGTTATTTCCTAATTCCTGATCCAACCCCCAACGCTAATCGGATGTGCCTTCCGGTGAATAATCGTCCGCCGGGTTTCACGGTCAATATGTTGTTGGTTCCTACGGCGCTCGATGCCGGCGACCAAGGTGTTTTCACGCGTCTGGTACATGGAAAAAAAGATGATGTAGCGGCCATTCCGGTCGATACTGTCTGGGTCGATGGTCAATTCGTCCGCTACCAACCGTACGGAGATGGTTCGTTGCAGTTGCCGCAAAAATCAATGCCGCTCGCTGGACGAAACGGTGCGGAATTTCTAAGCGATCATGTCATTACGCGCACCTTTTGGTTGGGGACAGACCGCTACGGTCGTGATATGCTCAGTCGTTTGCTGGCTGGCACGCGTGTGACCTTTCTGGTAGGGTTGGTAGCCGTTATCATTTCTGTATTGGTCGGTGTGACCTTGGGAGGATTAGCGGGATATTTTCGGGGAAATGTTGACCGGACGATACTTTGGCTTATTAATGTCATCTGGTCCGTGCCTACATTATTGCTCGTCATTGCTATTACATTGGTGTTGGGCAAGGGTTTTACCCAGGTCTTTGTAGCTGTTGGGCTTACGATGTGGGTGGACGTGGCGCGTATCGTTCGAAGTCAGCTGTTTTCGGTGCGGGAGCTCGACTTCGTCGCGGCCGGACGTACCATGGGATTTTCGGATTTTCGCATCCTTTTCCGGCATATGCTACCTAATATCGTAGGGCCTGTGCTGGTCGTGGCCGCTTCCAATTTTTCCACCGCGATTCTCCTCGAAGCCGGACTGAGTTTCCTTGGAATCGGTGCACAGCCGCCCACACCTTCCTGGGGTGCAATGATCAAGGAGAATTACGGTTTTATCATTCTGCCCGATTCTGCTTATTTGGCGATTTTACCCGGCGTAGCCATTTTACTCCTCACACTGGCATTTACCTTCGTTGCCAATGGACTGCGGGATGCCATGGATGCGAAACGGCAGCTGATTTGATGGTTTGACTCCTCGTTCAGCACTGATTTTACAACCTTTTCGGATTGAAACGCTTACCGGTTTGTTGAGAACTTACTCGGGAATATTTTGCGGCGATTCCGTATTTTAGAGGAATAAGAAAATCACGGAGCGGACTGCATGTAGGTTGCTTTTTCCGCCCCTCGCTCCAGCCAATGCCGACTTTTTCCCACCTCCACGTTCATACGCAATTTTCCCTCCTCGACGGTGCAGCGGACATTTCCGATCTGTATAAGAAAGCGGTCAAGGATAATATGCCGGCCATCGCGATTACAGATCATGGTAATATGTTCGGCGCGTTCAAGTTTGTAGCAGAAGCCTCCAAGCACAACACTAAAGATGCGCCCAATACCATCAAGCCGATTGTTGGTTGCGAGTTTTATGTCGTTGATGACCGTACAAAAAAATCGTTCACGCGTGATGATCGCGACCAGCGATTTCACCAGTTGTTTCTGGCGAAAAATGCGGAGGGTTATGCGAATCTCGTGAAGATGTGTTCGTTGGGTTACATGGAAGGACTGTACGGCAAATATCCGCGAATCGATAAGCAGCTCATTCTTCAATATCATAAAGGGCTTATTGCAACCACCTGTTGCCTGGGAGCGTTAGTGCCACGGACCATTCTTCGCAAAGGCGAAGCCGAGGGCGAAAAGGAATTCAAGTGGTGGCTAGATCTCTTTGGCGAAGATTACTACATCGAATTGCAACGTCACGATATTCCTGAGCAGAATACCGTCAACGAAGTGCTGATCAAATGGGCAAAAAAGTATAACGTTAAAATCATTGCTTCCAACGATTCGCATTATGTGGATCGCGATGACTCCAACGCGCACGATATCTTGTTGTGCATCAATA
>CAINVI010000134.1 GCA_903854075.1 Candidatus Pollutiaquabacter sp.
CGCCCGCTACTTTTATTGTTGCCTTTTTCGTACCTATTCTTATCGGAACCTTGATTGTTTTTCAGGGAAAAGAACGTAAGCTGGGCTTCCTTTTAGCTACGATTACCTTTATCGACTTGACATTCCTACTGACTACCAGTGTGCGAATAGCGGATATTCCTCCGCTTACTACCGCTGAATTACGTATTGAATGGCTAATTAATACGATCGGTGCGGCGATCCTCTCCACCCTTCAAATCACCTTCATCCTCTCACTGAGCAATTCAGTACAGCGCCGCCTCATCAAAAAGTCGGATGAGCTCAACGACAGTAATGAGCAACTCAAAGTGGCCATCGCTACGCGCGATACGATGATGTCGGTATTGTCGCACGATCTTCGTTCCCCTTTAATTTTGCTTTCATCGAGTATTGAACTGATGCGTCCGGCCAAATTAGCCGTGGAAGACCAGGAGAAATTACTGTTGCAACTTCGAAATCGTACGCAACAAACATTGACACTAGTTGACAATTTGTTGATGTGGTCCCGAAACCAGTCGGAAACAGTGAAGTATGTTCCTGCGCCGCTTTCAGTGGCCAGTGTATGTAAGTTCATCGTCGGATATGCTGACTTGCTTCAAAGTGAAAAGGCGGTGCAATTAACGATGAATTGTCCGCCCGCAGGGATTGTCCTCGCAGACAAGGATCTTTTGGATTGCATACTTCGTAATATCATTTCCAACGCCTATAAATTCACTCCACGTAACGGTGCCATCGAAGTTAAAATGGTACGAGACGGAAAAAACTGGAAGTTTTCTGTCAAGGACTCCGGACAGGGAATGTCGGCGGCAACGATTCAGCGTCTGATGAGCGGCGATAGTTTCACGACGCTGGGAACTGCCAATGAAAAAGGCCACGGACTCGGCCTGCAACTGGTGAAAGACTTTCTCCGGTTGCATGGAGCAGAGCTGACTATTTCTTCTGAAGTGGGTGTCGGTAGCGAATTCAGCTTTACGCTTCCTTCGGCCGATTAATACACTATTTTTTTAATCTGTCGGGAGTGGAGTACTTTAACGTCTGCCGCGGGATGAACTATTCTTACGTGATGCTCCACCACTTTTCGAACGATTCCGTTTGTCCGGATTGTTCCGCGTAGGACGAGATGCGGTTGCCGCTTTTTTACCGGGACTACTTTTTTTCACGCCTGATTTACCGGACTGCGTAGTCTTTGCATCCGAAGAGGAGTCGGCTGTCAGGGCGAAGATGCGTTCTGTTTCTTCTGGTGTAAGGTCGCGCCATTCGCCGACCGGCAATCCTTTAAGACTGACATTCATGATCCGAACGCGCTCAAGTTTTAGTACGTCGTACCCGAAGTATTCGCACATCCGCCGTATCTGACGGTTCAAACCTTGCACTAAAACGATTCGAAAAGTATTCGGACTTTCCTGTGTCACTTTACATTTCTTGGTCATTACGCCCATCATCGGAACACCACGCGACATTCCTTCGATAACCTCCAGCGTCAGTGGTTTGTCGACGGTAACTACATATTCCTTTTCATGCTTGTTGCCTGCGCGCAGAATCTTGTTTACCAGGTCGCCGTTATTTGTCAGAAAAATCAGTCCTTGCGAATCTTTATCCAGTCGTCCGATGGGGAAAATACGGGAACTGTGGTTGACGAACTGAACGATGTTATCGCGTACTCCGGCTTCTGTAGTCGAGGTGACACCTACGGGTTTATTCAGTGCGATGAGTACTAGATCCTCCTGTCCGCGCGGCTCCAGATCCATGCCGTTCACACGAACACGGTCTCCGGTATTTACCTGATCACCGATCACCGCCCGGCGACCATTGATGAATACATTTCCCTGCGTGATATACCGGTCGGCCTCCCGTCGTGAACACATACCCGTGTCACTGATGAATTTATTCAGACGGACGGGTGCGTTATGCATGCGAAAATTGTAGGAAAATTTTTAAAGAAATATGACAGCTGAATTATTTTTCAGCTGCTTCTATGCAGATACCGACATCCATGATTCCGGGTAATGGATTCATGCGCATCGCTTGTTCCAGTTCGAAGCGATAGGTGCCCGCTTGCGAGAAAACGAAGTTTTTCTTGAATAAAATCCGATTGTCCCAAATGTCGCCCATTCCGTCGCCGAGCCATTCACCGCGTTCATCGGCAAGGATCAATTCCACGGTGTCGCGAGCCATCTGTCCGTTGGGGGTGTACGTATTCAGAAACACATACAAATTGCTAAAGCCGTAACTCCCAGCATTGCGAACGTTAATATATATGTTTTGAGGTTGAACAGTATCAGTAATGGCGGCTTCGATCTTGACTACATTATTCAGCTCCCAGCGATTATCATCCAACTTAACGTGCTCATCGATTACCACAGCAGTATCACACGAACTAAAACCAATAACCAACAGACATACGGTTATACTAAAAGGCAGGCGGAGCGCGGTGTTCATCATGTGCCTTCCTGGTTTTTTGGTGGCTGCTGACGCGGGGGACGATTGGACGACGGTTGTTGTCCCTCCTTTGGAGCTTGTTGCTGTGGATTATTTCCTTGCGGACGATCTCCCTGTGGTCGGTTGCCTTGAGGTCTATTTCCTTGCGGACGATCACCTTGCGGTGGACGCTGGCCCTGTGGTTTGTTGCCTTGTGGACGCGGACCTTTTTGCTGCTGACCTTGCTGTTGCGGACGTTGAGCTTGGCCTTGGCCTTGTGGCTGTTGTCCTTTCTGTGGTTGACCTTGCTGCTGTGGCTTCTCGCCGGCCGGTCGATCTTTGCCGCCGCCTGGTTTCCGCTTCTTTTTCTTTTTCTTCTTATCCATCCGGTCGATTCGGTCTTGACCGACTACGTTGAGGTAGTCCGGTTCTTTTTCGACCTCTTCCACTTCGAGCCATTCTCCTTCCAATAAGTCACCGGCTTTTTGTCCGTCCTTATTGAGCGCAATGATTTCTTTCACGCGGTCAACCGGAATTGCCACCCAATTACCGCCGTCCGGCCCGTCAAACCCGCCGCCTGCACGGCGATCCGACGCGTAACAATACCACATTAATCGTTTGAAAATATCAGTCTTCTGATGTACAGCTCGACCTTTTTCGGTTTCCAAAGCGACATTCGTCGCCGGGAAATCGCGCATGATATCCATATAACTGTCGAGCTCAAAGTTCAGACAGCATTTTAACTTGCCACATTGTCCGGCAAGTTTTGCAGGATTGAGAGCCAGGTTTTGATAGCGTGCAGCGCCTGTGGAGACCGTTCGGAAATCTGTCAACCAGGTGGAGCAGCAAAGCTCCAGGCCGCAGACACCAATGCCGCCCACACGGCTGGCTTCTTGTCGCATACCGATCTGACGCATTTCTACACGAATACGGAATTCATCGGCTAACCGTTTAATCAATTCACGGAAGTCGACACGCTCATCGGCTGTATAAAAGAAAGTAGCTTTTTTACCGTCGCCCTGAAATTCCACGTCGCTCAATTTCATTTGCAACTTCAGCGACTGAATGACGGTGCGCGAACGCATCATCATGCTCGCTTCTTTGTCTTTGACTTCGTGCCACTTTTCTACTTCGCTGGCTTTAGCACGACGATAAAGCGCCCGAATGGTATCGGACGATTCTGTCAATCCTTTCTTACGTAGCTGAAAACGTACCAATTCTCCGGTCATCGAAACCACGCCAACGTCGTGGCCAGGAGACGCTTCGACAGCAACAACATCGCCGACTTTTAAGTCCGGAACTTCCGCATTGCGGAAAAACTCTTTGCGACTGCCTTTGAAACGAACTTCGACGATATAATAAGGTGTTTGTCCATGCGGCAACACCATATCCGTAAGCCAATTGTAGACGTTCAGCTTGTTGCAACCACCCGTTCCGCACGTGCCGTTGTTTCGGCAGCCGCCCGGTTGGCCGTCTTTTCCAGTACTACACGATGCACAAGCCATAGATGTGGGAGAATCAAATGCGTATTTTTACAAAAATAAGCAATATTGGCGACTAATTAATAGTCTGAAAACCAAAACTATAGGTAATTTAGAAGATGAACCATAACCGAATTAGAAGCGCCGTGGCAAAGTCTATTAAGTGGTAATTTATTTTTACACCCGGAATGAAATTAAGTCAACCTTGTCATCTGCTTCTCTTTATTTTATTACTGACAGCCTTCAACGTATCGTCACAATCTTCGGAGTACGGCAACTGGATGGTCTACGCCATCAACGGAAGAATCAACCAACGTTGGGAATTGGTGGGCGATTATCAATACCGTAATTACAACAGCTTCGGAGACTTGCAGCAAATTTTGTTACGTACGGCATTGCAATATGACGTTACCTCCAAATTTTCTGTCGGTACCGGCTATACGTTTTCCTATGTCGAAAATTATGTAGAAGACAAGAAGCGCGATGCAATCGAACATCGATTCACACAGCAATTCATCCATAAGACGATTTCTGGCAAGGTATCATTGGCGCAGCGTTTGCGTGTGGAAGAACGCTTTATATCCGATTTGTTTAGCCTTCGTTTTCGCTATGCGTTAGCCGGCAAATATTGGTTCGGCGAAAAAAAGCACTGGTGCGTCAGTGTTTGGGATGAAATTTTTGTAAATGCGAAATCACTGGACTATGATCAAAATCGATTGTTTGTAGGAGTCGGTTACCGGTTCAGCGATCATTTTCGTATAGAGACCGGAAATCTGCTCATTAACCAGCGTTCCGTAAATCGCAATCAATTATTCACGTCGTTCATTCATACCTTCGATTGGTAAGCGTAAACGTCGCCAAGAGGGAACAAGAAAAACTTCTTTATATTACTTACTGTTTAGTAATTGAAAAATCTTGAACGAAAGATCCATGAACATGATCTTGTAATTCGCATTACGCTCGATATGGTAATGGGCTTCGTCAAGTAATTCAATAAAGCGCCCGGCATTACCATGATGAATGAAGGGTGCGAACCGTTTGAAATTATCTTTCTCTTTTCCTTCGATACGTACCAGTTTGTCGTCGCCGTAATTGATTAGCAAACATTCCCTCACTATCGATAGCGAGTATTCAAAAAAAGCTTTCTGACGTTCACGACCGATACCGGCCAGCTGATCGCACAACTCCTGGATACGTGTAATATTGAGTTTCAGACACGCGCGCATCCATTCAAGAAACAAGGATGCATCATCTGCATCCGGATCTTCTTCTTCTAGTAATTGAAGTGCCAGCCGGTAATTTCCTTCTGCACGATGAGTCACCATCTTCACTACCTTGGTGTCTACTTCAGGAGACATTGAAAGTCCGCGATGAACGTCGTCGTCCGTCAATCGGTTGACTTTTACCAATTGTGTCCGTGAAAGAATCGTGAGTGGAATGGTCTCGTCATTTTCTGCTACCAGTAGAAAAACAGTTTTTTCCTCGGGCTCTTCCAGAATTTTCAGCAAAGCGTTGGCTGTTTCCATCCTCATCTTCTCCGGCAACCACATCAACACCACCCGGAACGAACCTTCCACGGATTTAAGCGAGAGTCGCTGAATGATGCTTCTTGATTCATCGACAGGAATGAATCCCTGTTTATTTTCGGCTTCCAGTGCATTCATCCAGTCCTGATAATTCAAGTAAGGATTATTCAGAACGGCTTCCCGGAATACGGCTATGAAATCAGTGCTCAACGGTTTAGCTACCTTCTCTTTCGTAACAATTGGAAATGAAAAGATGATATCCGGATGAACCAGCTTGGCAGCTTTAATGCAGGAAGGACATGCGCCGCACGAATCGTGTCCGGTGGGCTGTATACACAACAGGTATTGCGCATAGCCCAGCGCTATGGGCAATGCGCCGCTGCCTTCCGGACCAAGAAAAAGTTGAGCATGGCTGATACGTCCTTCCGAAATGGCTGAAGCCAATCGTTCTTTAAGGGCTTTTTGTCCGATGATATCCGAAAATCGCATGCCCGACAAAGGTACACATCTTTTTCGCAGGGCGATCGTCATTGATTATCCTTTACAAGGAGTCTCATCGCCAATTTCCAACACACTTTTTTATCTTTGCCGCCATGATGAGGACTCCGGACACTATTAATTTTTCAGGTAAACGTGCTTTAGTACGTGTGGATTTCAACGTGCCACTTGATAAATCATTTTCCATCACGGACGATAGCCGCATTCGTGCAGCACTGCCCACAATCAAGAAGATCTTGGCCGGCGGCGGAAGTGTTGTACTGATGAGCCACCTGGGACGTCCGCTGAAAAAATTGAAGGAGGACGGATCGCTGGATGTACAGAAATTTACACTTATGCATACAGTAGCCCGTACTTCCGAATTGTTGGGTGTTCCGGTGCAGTTTGTCGATGACTGCATCGGTGAAAAAGCATTTCACGCTTCTTCCGTCTTGAAAGCCGGCGAAGTATTGCTGTTGGAAAACTTGCGATTTTATAAAGAGGAAGAAAAAGGAGATTCCGCTTTCGCGGAAAAACTAGCACAGCACGGTCATACCTACGTGAACGACGCTTTCGGGACCGCACATCGCGCACATGCTTCGACAGCAATCATCGCGCAGTTTTTTCCAAACGACAAATGTTTCGGTTACCTCATGGCTGCTGAACTGGAGAACGCAAAAAAAGTAATGGATAATGCAGTCCGTCCCTTTACTGCAGTGATGGGCGGTGCTAAAGTGAGCGACAAGATATTGATCATCGAAAATTTGATCGGTCGTGCGGATAATATCATCATCGGTGGAGGAATGGCATATACGTTTTTCAAAGCCATGGGCGGAAACATCGGCAACTCATTGGTAGAGGCCGATAAATTGGATTTGGCACTTTCACTGATTGAGAAAGCGAAAGCAGGTAACTGCCGTTTACTGTTGCCTGTAGATTCTGTGGTCGGCGATAAATTCGAAAAAGACGCGGCTACTGAAATAGCCGACAACATGTCTATCAGCGATGCTTGGATGGGATTGGATATTGGTCCGAAAGCCCAGGAGGAATTCTGTCGCGTAATCAGGGATTCTAAAACGATCCTATGGAATGGTCCGATGGGTGTTTTCGAAATGGAAAAATTCGCTAACGGAACACGCGCGGTTGCGCAAGCGATTGCTGATGCGACTGCTTCCGGCGCCTATTCGCTGATTGGCGGAGGCGATTCCGCGGCGGCAGTCAACCAATTTGGGTTTGCAGAAAAAGTATCGTACGTGTCTACCGGCGGTGGAGCATTGTTGGAATATTTCGAAGGTAAAGAATTACCGGGTGTTGCGGCAATATTGCGATAGACGCAAAATCATTATCCTTCGTCTTCGGACGAGAGCTGTTCGCTAATCTCTTCCTCCAGTTGTTTCAATACCGGCAGAATGACCGGTGCCGTCTTTAACAACGGATAATACAGTTTTGATTCTGCTTTAGTATCTACGGAAATCCAACCGTATTTTGTATCGGCTTTGTGAAAAAAGTAGATAAATACACTGGTGATCACTACAAATTTAAGACCGCCGAAAACAGCGCCGGCGATTTTATTGAAAATCCCCATCATTGCTACGTTGATTAGCCCTTCAAAGAGCTTACTCAAGAGCAGTACGCCGATCCAGATAGCCAGAAACACCAAAAAGAGAGAAACATAACGCACAGTAGATGGTCCTGCACCTAGCAGTTCACTTACCTTCGGCGATACCATTTCAGCGAACTCGAATCCGCAATACAGTCCAAGGAAAAAGGCGCCGAGATTAGCGATTTCATATACAAAGCCGTTGAGAAATCCGCGGACGATGCCGACCAATAAAACCACCGCAAGCAGAATGTCGAGCCAATTCATGAATCAAAGGTATCGCTTTACGGAACCGGTGAACAACTGCTTTGGAGTGATTTTTACCCCAACGTTGTTGATGTTTCTTTGTGCTCTGAAAAATTATTTAGTTTTGAAGAAATGAATACTGCGCCGCTCCCAGTTATTGATATCGCCCCGTTCCTTGCCGCTACTGAAACAGCCGAAAAAATGTCAATCGCCCGTCAGCTACACGATTCGTGTATTACTTATGGAGCATTTTATTTAACCGGACACGGAATCGATAATCGTGCAGTCCTCGATCGTATGCGTGAATTTTTTTCGTTGAGTGAATCGCAAAAAAGTGCAATCGCAATACGCGAAGGTGGTTTCACCCGCGGCTATATTGGTATGGGTGAAGAGAGCGGATCGGATGCACTGGAAGTGAAGGAAGCTTTTTCATACGGCTTTCCGTGGGAGCATGGAAAAGCACCGGAAAACAGTATGCAGGGAGAAAATGTTTGGCCGGATGCTGACAGTGTTCCCGCCGGTTGGCAGCTGGATATGGAAGAATTTTATGCACAAATGATTCGTGTTGCCGAAGGATTAACCAAAGCATTTTCGCTGAGCTACGGTATGGCGGAGAATCATCTTGGCAATTATTGTGAAACAGGCGATACGATTTCACTCCTGCGTCTCTTTCATTATTTTCCATACCGTACCGCCGACAAAAAATTTCCGCAACAGCAGGATCGAATCGGCTCCAGTGCGCATACCGATTGGGGATTTCTGACACTGATCTTGCAAGAAGATGGCGTCACGGGTTTGCAATTGCATAAAGACGGCGAGTGGTATGATGTTCCTCCGGTTCCGGAAACGTTAATGGTCAACTGTGGCGACTATTTTTCCTTGCTGACCCGGGGTGAATATAGTTCTCCGTTGCACCGTGTTGTTTCAGAAGGTAAGGAGCGTATGTCCGGAGTGTTGTTCTACTATCCATCTTATGACGCACGCATTCCGTTATTGGGTAAACAAGACTATAGCCTTTTCAAAAACCAGGTCAAAGACGGAGGTATGGTTGATACAACGGCAGTGACCGATAAACCCTTTGGGCAATATATCCGGGAAAAGTGGGAACAAGTTCAACGCTCGGAAAAACACTAATCAATGAACATGTCGACCGACTCACTAAAATCGCGTACCGCTACAAATCGCAGCAAGTTTTTTTTTGTTTTTTCCTGACCATCGCCGGAGCGGGCCATGCTATGGCAAATAGTTTCACTATACCGGAACAATATGATATCTCCGCTTTTGTCCCACCATCCTTTGAGGTTATGGACTCGGTGTCCGGCGATTTGAATAACGACGGACAAGTTGATGTGGTGGTATTGTTGAGAGCGATCGGTGAAGACACTATGCTTCAACTGGAAGAGAATTATATCAAGCGACCTTTGCTCATACTTGTTGGTAAAGCGGATGGAAGTTTCAAATTGGCTGCACGCAACGACAATGCAGTGTATTGCCGCGAATGTGGCGGAGCTTTCGGTGATCCTTACGCGTCCTTGTCTATCGCCGATAATACATTTGTCATTTCACACTATGGTGGTAGCTCCTGGCGTTGGTCGCGTGAAATCACGTTTGCCTATTCTTCCAAAGAAAAAGGATGGATGTTGGTTAAGGATGGCGGATCGGAGTTTAATGTTGCCGATCCGGAAAAAGTGACCGAGAGTTACCGGACGGCAGCTGACTTCGGAAAAGTGACGTTTGAAAAATTTGATATCTATCAGGATCAGTGATTATTGATTTTACACGAACATCGTGGTCAAATTTGTTGGGGCTGACAAACCGCTGTATAAATCGAATCCCAGAGCAGGGCGCGTGATTTCAGTGCTGCGATCACTTCTGTTTCGCACTCTTGCCACTTCGCATCGTCTTCGCCACATAATTCCTCCGTCATCTGCAAGGCCAGTTCACCGTGGTGTCCGCCGTCGACTTCGATATGCCGTTCAATATAGTATTGTAGAACGTCAAGTTTGTCGGGGAACTGTTGTTTCAATTCACGGATCAATTGCAGAAACATATCCGGAATAAGGTCTTCGCGTCCGAAGGTGAATACACCGGCGATCACATGCAGTTTTCCGGTGTTGATGACTCGGAAAGTGTTTTCGACGAATCGTGCGGCGCCCTCGGGAGCAGCAGCGGTTTTCAGCGCAGACGAAACCGTTGCTCCGGATTGAACGGCCGAAGTGAAAGTATCCATGTTGCGTAAATCGCAGCCCGCTTGCTGCATGGCTTCCCGGTATAGCTCGAAATGACTGATACGGCGACCGAGTTGGTCGACATCACTTTCCTCGCCGGTTACGATTTCATTGATCAGGTAACGTGTGTTGGCACTGCCTCGTGGCATCCACGGAATGTCAACACAGGTCAGGTCGCGTTGCAACGCTTTGAGGAGCGACATAAAATCCCACACCGCAAAAACATGGTGTTCCATGAATTGCTGCACATCCTGTAGGCTTTTTATAGTGGAATACACCGGGTGATTAACCAGCTGGTCGCGGTATGGTGCAATAGCTGCGCGAAGTTTTTCGATACGGTTATTCTTCATGACCCAATAGTAACAAGTAGTTTGCAGGAATGTTTCGGCGAAAGTACCGTGCTAGGCGTCCAATTAAAAGCCGCGATGTTTTTTTATGGCTTCGTAAGCCTCGTTGATTTTCCGGAATTTCTCTTGCGCATCTTTTTGATATTCCGCACCAAGATGGTGCACTTTATCCGGATGGTACTTCATGGCCATTTTCCGATACGCTTTTTTAACCTCATCTACGGTAGCTGTTGGATCGATTTCCAGTATTTTATAATCCGAGTTCGAGTCGCGCACGAACATCGCACGTATACTTATAAAGTCTTTACCGCTGATGCCAATTAGTGTGGCAATTCGCTCAAGCACGGTCAGCTCTTCGTGACTAACTTCACCGTCGCTTCCCGCAAGTCCAAATAACAAGTGTAAGAGTTCCAGTCGTGAAGCGTGGTCAACGTTGGCGCGTACCTGCTGACAGATGCCGGCAATCTTAATCTCCTGCTTGAGGATTTCACGGAAGAAATTCATACGTTCCCGCGTGTGTTCTTCGCCGAAGGTGCGCGTGAAAAAAGCCTTGACGTACTCGAGCTCCGAACGCATCAGCCGCTGATCTGCTTTCATGACCGCTGCGCACAATACCATCAGCGCAGCACTGAAATCATTCGGGAGTACAGCCGGTCGGGTTTCCGGCTTATAGGTTTTTCCGGCTTCTTCGGTGACCGACCCCAACGCAAAGCCAAGGATTCCACCAATTGGTCCGCCCAATGCCCATCCCAAACCGCCGAAAACCCATTTGTTCCAAATCGACATAATACAATGATTGAGGTACAAAATTAGGAAATCGATCCATGTGAAAGTGTGTACCTTTGTCAACTATGGAAGCGGCGGAATTACAACAATTAAAAGAGAAATGGCAGCGGTTGACGGCTCAGCTGGCTCAGCAGTTTGACGAAGAGCCCGATCTTCAGGCGCTACTTTTTCTTATCGGTGTCCGCGAATTAGGTAAAGGACCGATGAAATATTCCAAAGACGAGAAGCAGGATCTGATGCACATCGCAGTGTGTCGGTTACTGAGCCGTTTTGGCCATTATGAACTTGATGGAATGGACGAAGAAGGCTGGCCGCACTGGAAAATGGTCAAGGCACTTCCGCCACTAACGCTGAAGGAACAGGATCTGCTCCTCAAGCAGGCAGTGTTGCTCTACTGGGAAGAAGAAAGTTTATAGAGGATTAAAAGCGGACGGTCTGGTAAACAGTTTTATGTTCTTCCAGCCGCACAAACCCACGTGCCGTATCAGCGTTTTTATACGCTTCCAGATTAAGGAAGGCCTCCAGAGCAAATTCGAATTCCGCTTTACCCGAACCATCCGTCGTCATTGTTTCGCGGATATTGGCGACTTCTCCTGTCGTTTCGTTGACGGCGGTATCCTGGAATAAAACTACCGTCGCACCGCCCACCGGCCGGCCGAGAGAATCATTGACCGTAATCACCGCTTTCGTTGGTCCGTCTTTTTTACAGCCGGAAAACCCGGCCTGCAGGAGGAAAAAACCGAGGATAACTGCTGCTGAAGTGGTCAGGATGGGCTTTCTGTTGTTCATTCGTTTTGGTAAGTTTGCGTTCCTTTAGGTATTCACAAAAATAACACAAGATGAAGACGATAGCAACCCTGTCCATCGCGTTTTTAACACTGTTTACGTCCGTTTCTTACGCAAAAGACAAGAAATCAAAGACACCAACAGACACATTGGTCATCATTTCCACGGATTTCGGGGATATGAAAGTAAAACTCTATACCGCCACGCCGCTGCACCGGACTAATTTTATCAAACTGGCCGGCGAAGGATTTTACGACAGCTTGCTGTTTCATCGCGTGATCAAGTCGTTCATGATTCAGGGCGGAGATCCGCAATCCAAAAATGCCCCAGCCGGCACCATGCTCGGTGGCGGTGATATCGGCTACACGATTCCGGCAGAGTTCGTCGACACCTTATTTCACAAGAAAGGAACACTCTGCGCCGCGCGCACCGAAAATCCGGCAAAAGCCTCCAGCGGCTGTCAGTTCTACATTGTGCAAGGACAGCCCATTCAGGAGGCACAGATTCCAATGTTTGAGGCCCGTGGCCGTAAAATGACCGAGCAACAGAAAGCGACGTATAAAACACTCGGCGGTACGCCTTTTCTGGACGGTAACTATACTGTTTACGGCGAAGTGATTGAAGGCATTGAAGTAATTGATCTGATCGCTGCTGTGCAAACCGCGCCGGGCGATCGTCCGGTCAATGATGTACGCATGAAAATGCGCCTTGAACTCGTTTATTGATTTTATCACGCAGCACTATCACCCGAAGCAACATGTCAGCATTGCAGGATCACCTGAACGAAGTAGCCGCTTACACGGCTTCCTCCAAAGAGGAAGTGGAGCAATTCCGGCTGAAATACCTGAGCAAGAAAGGCATCCTTGCTGACCTCTTTGCCGAAATGAAGAACATTCCCGGCGACCAACGCAAAGCGTACGGCTTACAGGTGAATGAACTTAAGGTCAACGTAGAGGAGAAGCTACAGTCGTTTCAATCGATTCTCGAAGCGGCAGCAGATGCAACGTCCGGCGGACCGATCGACTTAACGTTACCGGCCGCACCGCTACCGCTGGGCTCTCGCCATCCCATCACCTTGATCCGCAACCGCATCGTCAGTATTTTTTCCCGCATCGGTTTCACGGTATCCGATGGTCCGGAAATAGAAGACGACTGGCATAACTTTACGGCTCTCAACTTCCCTGAAAATCATCCGGCTCGTGATATGCAGGATACTTTTTTCATCGAGATGAAAGGCGGAAGCGATTCCATCGCACTGCGCACACACACATCTTCCGTGCAGGTGCGTGTCATGGAAACGACAAAACCTCCGATCCGTTCATTGATGCCCGGACGCGTGTACCGTAACGAAGCTATTTCCGCCCGCGCACATTGTTTCTTTCATCAGGTGGAAGGACTCTATATCGACGAAGGAGTGACGTTTGCAGACATGAAACAGACGTTGCTTTATTTTTCCCGGGAGATGTTCGGTGCGGAAACGCAAATCCGGCTTCGTCCTTCTTATTTTCCGTTCACGGAGCCGTCCGCCGAAATGGATGTGACGTGTGAGATCTGTAAAGGCAAGGGCTGTAATGTTTGTAAGTACACCGGCTGGCTGGAAATCATGGGTTGCGGCATGGTTGATCCGAATGTTTTGCAGAATTGCGGCATTGAGCCCGAGAAATATTCCGGCTTTGCTTTCGGTATGGGAATCGAACGCATTGCTATGCTGAAATACGGCGTCAAAGACCTCCGCTTGTTTTCTGAAAACGATATCCGTTTTCTGCGTCAGTTTTCCGCCGAGTAAGATTGGCTACTCATCGTTGGTGACCGTGCGCAGGTCCAGACTTTGCGCCACCATACGCCTTGAAGGATACCAGGCAGCGAGTAAACCGATGGTAAAGACCGTCAGGAAAACGAATAACAGATCGGACCATTCGATTTTTACCGGATAGGCATTAATGACAAACGATCCGCTTCCGCTTAGTTCTATCCAGCCAAAGTATTGTTGTCCCCAGCAAATCAGTAACCCTACCGTCATTCCAAGGCAACAGCCGATCAGGTTGATGAAAAGACCTTCAGCAAGAAAAATCCGTTGCAACATCCGCTTATCGGCGCCCATGCTGTGAAGTATTGCGATGTCTTTTTTCTTTTCAATCACGAGCATGGATAAGGTACCGATGATGTTGAAGGTAGCGATGATCAGGATAAACGAGAGAATCAGGAATACGGCCCACTTTTCCGATTTCATGATTCGGTAAATTGATTCGTGCTGCCGGAAACGGTCTTTTACGGTAAATCCCTCACCCGTCAAGGCGGTGATTCGTGTTATAGCCGCATCGACATCGCTGCCCTCTTTTAGTGTAATCTCCACAGCGCTGACCAGTGAATCGAATTCGAAGATGTCGCGGGCAAATCGAAAAGGGACCAGCACATAACGACTGTCGTACTCTTGTTGTATGCCAAATATTCCGGTGGTATACAGATAACGACGATTGAAGGCTTCCTCCGGATTCAGCAGCGAACCGGCGTCCCGCCGGGGAGCATAGAATTCTAACGGATTTAAAAAGTCGTTGAGATGGAGTTGCAATCCATACGCGACTCCGGATCCGAGAACAGCAAAATCGGTGTCCCCTTCCTGTAAAAGAAATTGACCATCGAGTAACATGGAATCAACACCGGAGGTTGCAGCGAACAACGTATCCACTCCTTTTACGGTTACGATGAATTGCTTGTCACCGTATCGAACCAGTGCGTTCTCTTCAATCACCGGTTGCAGATAAGCTACCGCAGGGTCTTTGCGCAGTTGCTCGTGCGGAAAGTGATGGTAGGTGAATGTTTTTCCTTGCGTGGCTTCGATCTTCACATCCGGATCGAACGCGTTGTAAAGCCGCAGGATAAGATCCTCGAAACCATTGAAAACAGAAAGAACAATTACCAGTGCAGCAGTTCCCACCAAAACTCCTAGCACGGAGATCATAGAAATGATGTTGATCGCCCGCTGGGATTTTTTAGACAGGAAATATCTTCTTGCTATGAAAAAAGGGAGCTGCATAGTGGATGACCTATTTGGGAAAGGTACTAAAAGCAGCGATCGGTTATTTCCAGGCTTTCACGATCAGTCCGGTGCCGGTCGGATGCTTCACGGAAACGTCCAGCCAGTTGAGCAGATAAGCGATTGGATACGTTATCGCATAATAGACAGGAATGATAAGGAAGAAGAGTTTTGATACACCCAACAATTGAATTGGGTATTTCATCGATAGTCGCCAGGAGATTTTTCCGGGCGTTCCATATTGGTAGCGTGCGTCTACTTTCGAAAATCCGGCTGAGCGTAATTTGTCTTCGATCTCCTTGATGTTATAACCGTCGCGCACGTGTTCTTCAATGAAAGAAGCTTCTCCTTCACCGTGCACATCGCTGCCACCCTGATCGGAAGGTGTTGAAATGATCAGTACTGCGCCGGGCTTCATGGATGCATGGTAATTCTTGAACACTTGCACATCCGGTTCGATGTGTTCCATCACGTCTACACAGACAACCAGATCATACGCAGAAGGATTGACATAGGTAGTCAGATCGCCGACTTCAAATTTCACATTAGTACCGCCGATTTGCTGGAAAAAACTGTTGCAATCCGCTACTTGCTCTTCCTTCACATCCATGGCTAGAATTTTCCAAGACGGATGTTTGCGATGCAGCCAATACGTGTATTGTCCGAAACCCGCGCCGGCGTCCAGTACATTGATGGCAGGGCCGCGCTGCTTGAGTTCGGCTTGCAGTGAACGCAATTCCTTATGAACGTGCCATGCACGAAGAAGTAACAGGTCGAGCAGGTTGTAAAATACCTTACGTAAAAATGGCGTACGGTTGAAGACGTTGCCAAGAGAGCGTTTTATCGGATCGTATTGCATGGTACTGCAGAGTGTGTTGCGGTTAGGAGAATGCGCAATCAGTCGCCGGAAATCTCGTCGTCTTTCTTCTTCGTTTCTTCCAGCAGTTTGTTGATCTTTTCCGCATAATCCAGTGTCTCATCAAGGAAGAACCGAAGATCGGGGATGATTCGTGCCTGGTGGCGGATTTTATTTCCCAGCTCACGCCGGATTTCCTTTTGGTGGGTATAGATCTGATCAATCACCGCCTGCGCATCTTTTACTCCGTAGACACTCAGGTAAATGGAGGCGATGCCCAGGTCTGGACTCACTTTCGCTCCGGTTACGGTTACAAAGGCCTTTCCGTAATAACCGGTTCCGTTACGTTGAAACAAAGTCCCGATTTCTTTTTGGATCAGTCGGGCATACTTTAACTGGCGGGTGGAGTCCATGATGCGCGAAGATAGCGTTTTTAGGCAGATATCGAGGGCTAAAACACTGTAAATCCGACTTTGTCCGTATCCGCGCCCTAGCGCCTGATTTTCTATCTTTGCAGGGTGAAAAACTACCTGCGGTTACTCGGACTGGTCCGCTCCTACAAGGGCTATGCCGCCCTGAACATTTTCTGTAATATACTTTCGGTCGTCTTTTCCCTGTTTTCACTTACAATGGTGGCCCCATTTTTAAACGTGCTTTTCAATCAGGATGCGGTGTATCAGCCAATGCCCTGGAGCTATTCGGTAAAAGTCCTGCTCAATAATTTCAATTATTTCCTCAGCCATTACATTGCTGAATATGGCCAACTGCAAGCACTGACCTTTATCTCCGGACTGGTCGTATTGATGTTTTTTCTCAAAAACCTGTTCCGCTACCTCGCAATGTATTTCATGGCACCGATCCGCAATGGAGTGGTACGTGATCTGCGGAATAAGATGTACGAGAAGATCCTTTATTTGCCGTTCTCCTATTTTTCCAACGAACGTAAAGGAGATCTTATGGCGCGTATGACCAGCGATGTTCAGGAAATCGAGTGGAGCATCATGCAATCGCTCGAGGTCATCTTCCGGGAGCCTATAACGGTCACGTTGTTTCTTACCACGATGGTGCTGATGAGTCCGCAGCTTTCGCTTTTCGTTTTCATTTTATTGCCGGTTGCCGGCGTGTTGATCGGACAGATTGGTAAAAGCCTGCGCCGCACCTCCGGCAAAAGTCAGGCACAGATGGGCAACTTGATTTCTAACATTGAAGAGACGCTGGGAGGACTTCGTATCATCCGTTCCTTCACGGCGGAGGTATTCTCCCGGGATAAGTTCCGTGCCATCAACGACCGCTATCGTAATCTCATGATCCGGCTTTACCGAAAGCGGGACCTGAGTTCTCCGCTGAGCGAATTCATGGGCGCCGTAGTGCTGGTCATTGTCATGTACTTTGGCGGCAGGCTGGTACTTTCGCCCGGACACGCCTTGGAGCCGTCGGTCTTTATTGCATTCATCGCCATTTTCTCACAGCTTATCCCTCCGGCGAAAGCGTTCACGGATGCGTACTCCAACGTGCAAAAAGGACTCGCGTCGGCGGAGCGTATCAACAAAATCCTTGATGCGGATATCACCATCCGCGACCGTGAGCAGGCTCGTTCGCACCAGCAATTTCAAACAGCAATTGAGTACAATAACGTGTCGTTCGCTTATCAGCGCGGCGGTGAAGGTTGGGTGTTAAAAGACATCCATCTGAAAGTTGAAAAAGGCAAGACAATTGCGCTCGTCGGACAAAGCGGTTCCGGAAAAACAACACTGGCAGATCTCTTGCCGCGTTTTTATGACATTGAAATCGGATCGATTCTCATCGATGGGCATGATATCCGCGACATCAAATTGCACGATCTTCGCGGACTGATGGGAATAGTTTCCCAGGAGAGTATTCTTTTTAACGATTCTGTCTATAACAACATCGCGTTCGGTATGCCGAATGCACGCGAGGAGGAAGTGATGGAAGCAGCACGCATCGCGCATGCGCATGATTTTATCATGCAGATGCCGGAAGGTTATCAGACCAATATCGGCGATCGTGGCTCAAGGTTAAGTGGCGGGCAACGACAACGCATCAGCATCGCCCGTGCTGTCCTCAAGAATCCTCCGATTCTGATTCTTGACGAGGCTACTTCTGCGCTGGATACCGAGAGCGAGCGACTGGTACAAGACGCGTTGACACGCCTGATGAAAAACCGGACAACATTGGTCATTGCA
The DNA here is from genome assembly GCA_903854075.1 of Candidatus Pollutiaquabacter sp. Taxonomy (GTDB): domain Bacteria; phylum Bacteroidota; class Bacteroidia; order AKYH767-A; family 2013-40CM-41-45; genus Pollutiaquabacter. Next base: position 18,008 of record CAINVI010000134.1, read on the forward strand.
CACCGTCTGTCTACCATTCAGCATGCCGATGAAATCATAGTCATGCAGCAAGGTGAAATCATTGAACGCGGCCGTCATCATGAACTGGTGGAACGCAATGGTGTTTACAAGCGATTGTACGATTTGCAGTCGTTCAGTTGATTAAAAAAACGGGTAGCGCCATTTGTTGGTGCAGCAATGCACTATTAAACCTATTTACTATCTTAACGTCAAATCTCTTTTGACGACTATGAACCGACGCGAATTTTTCACGGGAAACGCGGAAATCGCCCCCAAAACAGGGGTTTCTTTGCCACGTACTCAAACCGGATTGACGCCTTACGGAGGACCGTGGACCCTATCAGAGGTTAAACACTTGTTGCGGCGTACCGTTTTCGGAGCCACTAAAACGGATTGCGACTATTTTATCGGTCAAGGCCGATCTGCTGCTGTCGCCGAGTTGCTCACTATTCCCGCGAGCGTACCTTCTCCGCCATTGTACGTGAGCACTACATACAACGATCCCAATGTTCCGTTTGGACAGACGTGGATTAACGCGCCGTATGACGCTCAGGCGAATGGTGGTCGGCGTACTTCCTTACGTGGGTGGTGGATCAGCCAATTGCTTTCCGGAGAACGTTCCATACGTGAACGAATGGTGTTGTTCTGGCACAATCATTTCTCCACAGAGATCGCCGGTATTTTCGATGCTCGCTATTGTTACAATCATAATATATTGCTTCGTCAGTATGCGTTAGGAAATTTCAAAGACCTTACTCGCGCTGTCACCCTTGATCCTGCGATGCTGCGCTATCTGAACGGATACCTGAATACAGCGACTGCTCCGGATGAAAATTATGGTCGAGAATTGCAGGAGTTATTTACGGTAGGGAAAGATGCAAACGGGTTACCGTATTACAACGAGGATGATGTACAAGCCGCGGCTCGCGTCCTTACCGGTTACCGTATCACCGGGACCACAGCGACTTCTTATTTCGATGCAACACGTCACGATACAGCGGATAAGATTTTTTCCGCTTACTATAATAACACGGTTATCATTGGTCGAACCGGAACAGCCGGTCAGGACGAACTGGAAGATCTGCTGACGATGATCTTCTCGAAGCAGGAAGTAGCATTGAATATTTGTCGCCGACTGTATCGTCATTTCGTCTACTATACGATTGACGCTGCCGCGGAAACGGATGTCATACAGCCATTGGCAGCTATTTTCCGAAACAACAATTACGACATCCTTCCGGTACTTGATGCGCTGTTGAACAGTGAGCATTTCTTTGACATGGCTAATCGCGGGGCACTAATAAAATCTCCGATTGATTTCTGTGTCAGTACTTGCAGGGATTTCGATGTTGCTTTTCCGACAGCATCAACCTTGAGCGAACAGTATGCACTGTGGTCTCGGGTACACACTCAGTCATCCGGTATGGGACAGGCTATCGGCGATCCGCCGGATGTAGCCGGCTGGCCGGCCTATTATTCTGCACCGATGTATCACGAGCTCTGGATTAATGCCTCCACGTTGCCGCTTCGCAATACGTTTGTAGATCGCATGTTACTATTTGGTTATACCTCCGGATCGAGTACGATTAAAATCGATTTCGTTCAGTACGTCGGCACCTTACAATCACCGGCTGATCCTGAATTGCTTGTCCAGGAAGTATTGGACCGGCATTATTGTTTTGACACCTCACAGAATTTAAAAGATTATTTGAAGTCGATATTATTGTCCGGGCAAGCACAGAATTATTATTGGACGCAGGCCTGGGACGATTACGTGAATAATCCGGGCGATCCAACGTACTACATGATTGTCGAGTCGCGATTGCGTTCGATGTTTCAGTATGTGATGAAACTGGCCGAGTACCAACTTTCCTGATACGAAGAGACACCATGAAAAGAAGAAACTTCCTCGGCAAAGTAGCGGCATCAACCGTCTTGCCTTCCTTATTGAACGGGTACTCCTTCCGCACATTTGCAGATTCTCCGTTGTTGCAGTCGCTGGCAGCGTCTACAGTCGACGACCATGTGCTGGTGCTTATTCAGCTGAATGGTGGTAACGATGGATTGAATACGGTCATTCCCTTAGATCAGTATTCCAACCTGTCGGTTGCGCGCCAAAACATTCTGATTCCGGACACGCAGGTACTGGCACTTACCGGACTTATAGGAACAGGATTGCATCCGGCAATGTCAGGAATGCAGCAACTCTATAATGATGGGAAAGTGTCCATCGTACAGGGCGTCAGTTATCCATCGCCTAACTTTTCACACTTCCGTGCTACCGACATCTGGTTATCCGGATCAGACAGTAATCAGGTGGTGAACAGTGGCTGGGCCGGTCGCTACCTGAACTACGCCTATCCCAATTATCCGAACGGCTATCCGAATCCAACGATGCCTGATCCGCTGGCGCTACAGATCGGTACGAGTTTGTCGCTGGCGTTGCAAGGCCCAACTGCTGGCATGGGAATGACCATCAGTGATCCGAATAATTTTTACAACTTATTGAATGGCATTCAGGATCCTGCGCCCAACTCCTTTTACGGCGACGAGCTTACCTATATTCGTCAGATCTCGCAACAATCGCAGGCCTATTCCAATGTCATCATCCAGGCGGCTTCCAATATCACGCAACAATCATCGGCATATCCCGCCGCAGGTACCAATACGTTGGCCGATCAGCTGAAGATCGTTGCGCGGCTCGTCGCCGGTGGATTGAAGACAAAAATCTACATGGTCAGCATGGGAGGATTTGATACACACAGTCTTCAGACTGATCCGACTGACACGACCATTGGTACGCATGCTACGTTGCTGGGACGACTGTCGGAAGCGGTAGCTGCCTTCATGGACGATTTAAATTTCCTGAACATCAGCGATCGTGTGATTGGAATGACATTTTCAGAATTCGGACGCCGGATAATCAGTAATGGAAGTAATGGTACGGATCACGGTTCCGGCGCTCCCATGTTCGTCTTCGGCAGTCAGGTGCAGCCGGGAATGATTGGCTCCAATCCACTTATTCCTGCTAATGCTACGGTTAACGATAACGTTGCAATGCAATATGATTTCCGTTCCGTTTATGCATCACTCCTGAACCAGTGGTTGTGTGTTCCTGCGGCGGATCTTCAGCAAATACTCTTGCAAAATTTCCAGGCGTTACCGATCATCGATAATAATGCTTGTACCGTAGGCATTGATGAATTCGCACGTGCTTCCGGTGATACGCTCGTATTCAATTACCCTAATCCGTTCACGACACGTACGCGTATTGGTTACGTATCCAAAGGAGGAAATGTCATGGTACAAGTTTTCGATCCGGAAGGAAAGCTGATCCGAACGGTTGTTAACGAAGAAAAAGCTCCTGGTTCGTACGAAATCGATTTTGAAAACGAAGACTATGCCACCGGAATTTATCATCTACGGCTGCAAAACGAATCCTTACAGCAGGTGAAGAATATGGTCATTGTACAGTGATAATGGGCTTGCTTGTGCTGTCTATTTTTGTTCACTCAACACGGCGATCCGCGCTCTTATTTTTTGTTTGTTGCGTTGGATTAACGGAGGCTTCAGCGCAGTCGGGACTCCATACGTTTTTACGCTTGAGTTGGCCCGAAAAAAGATGGACGCTTTCACATCCCTTTGTTGCCGGTAAAGCACTGGCTGCAGCACGGGAAGCCCGTTTTGAGTCAAGACAACTGGCGCTATCGCCGCTGTTTGATGGCGACTCACTGGGTGGACAAGTTGATGCATTTCGACATGCCTATTGGATGGCCCGCTGTGCACAAGAGTTTGCCCCGAACAAAGCGTTGCGGCTGGGCAGCGCACACGAGCAAGGTAATTATCGTCAGTTCAAAAAAAGTCGGATGGAAGATGGAACTCCGGCTGATTCCATATTCTGTGAAATGGACCTCTTCAATAACCGCGTCGGGGTCGATTTAGGAACTGAATTTCGGTTCGCTCCTGCGGATTCGCTTCAAAAAATCGTACAAAGTGCCATACTGAATGGACAGCTGCGCATCATCCGGAAAGATGAAAGCGGCGTCGCGTTGGATTGTTCCGGGCGACGTATTGATCCGGCCGAATACCATGGTGTTTGGGGGATTCCCAAATGTCTGATTACGTCTGACCGGCCCAGGCAGAACTAGTTGTAGGATTAATCGACGTTACCTCCGGATTTTGAAACAAATTGTTCCGGAGAACGTATTTTAATAGCTAAAACTGTCTACTGCTCTTTCCATGAAAATACCGGCGTTTTTCTGTAGGATGATGAGTGTTGTCCTTTTATCAATACTAACGATGAATTCTGTTAGCGGACAAGTCGTAATCAATGAAATAATGACGAACAATCAGAATACGATAACCGATTCCGATGGTGAGTATTCCGACTGGATCGAGTTATATAACACTACGGCAACGATTGTTAATCTTAATGGCTTTTCCCTCTCGGATAATCCGGATAGTCTTTCGAAATGGACGTTCCCGTCGTATAACCTAGCCGCCGGAGGATTCATACGAATCTGGTGTTCCAATAAGAACAGAGTAACGTCTCCCTTTCATACTAACTTTTCGATCGAGTCGCAAGGCGAAGCGATTTACCTGACCGATTCCACAGGCACTGTCATTGATTACCTCGGACCGGTTTATCTTCCGGCAGATATATCGTATGGCCGGTTACCCAATGGATCACCTACGTTGGCTTATTTATCAGTAGCCACACCCGCATTGTCCAACAATAGTGCTCAGCCGTTTACCGGCGCCCTTCAGGACCGTCCGGCCTTTAGTATTCCCGGAGGGTTTTACACGGATTCGGTATATGTCACCATTACTCATCCCGATCCAACGGTTGTACTGCGCTATACGACTGACGGATCAGAGCCTACGGTACAATCACCACTTTACAATGGCCCGGTGCTGGTGAAGAGCAGAGTAGGCGAGGCGAATAATTATTCCATGATAAGAACGTGTTACAACGTTCATTTTTGGTTACCTGACTGGCGGCCACCGGTAGGTGAAGTGTTCAAGTCGACACCGCTCAGAGCACGCGCATTCAAAACAGGCTTCTTGCCCGGTCCGGTTAAAACAGAAACCTATTTTGTGGATCCTTCGATGTTCACCCGCTACGGTAACTTACCCGTGGTGTCTGTCGTGTCCGATCCCAAAAATCTTTTTAACGATACGACCGGAATCTATGTGCCCGGAATCAACTATGTACCCGGAACTTTTCAGGCAAATTATTACGAAGGATGGAAACGTCCTGCCAACATCGAAATGTATCTGCCTAGCGGACAGCAGGCCTTCAACAGTAATTTTCGAATAGCAATTAACGGAGTGAGCTCTCGCTCTTCGCCGCAAAAAGGATTGAACGTAAATGCATCCGGCGATTATGGAGCAACAAAAATTAAGTATTCTGTTTTTGAAAACACGCCGGGGAAAGCGAAGTATATCCCGGAGTTCGATAAGCTTAAACTCAGAGCCTGGGGAAGCGACCGTGCTTACGCTCTTTTCCGGGATGCGTATGCAGCATCGTTTCTGCCAAAGACCGATCTGGATTACGAAGCCTATCGGCCGTGCGTGGTGTTTATCGACGGTGAATATTGGGGACTTCAGGAAATTCGGGAGCGCGTAAAAAATGAATCGTATTTCCAGGAACACTATTTGTTCGATTCGCCCGTGGATATTGTTGACCTTCAAACGGGAGAACCGATTGAAGGAGACACGGCTGACTGGAACACGTTACGCAGTTTCATTCTGAACAACAGTATGGCCGATACGGCGAATTACAATTTTGTACAATCGCAAATAGATATCAATTCGTTTTTACTCCATTATTTGTTCTCCATTTATTTCTCTCGCGGCGATTGGCCGGATCAGAACGAATGTGTCTGGCGCACACAAGACGGCAGCCGCAAGTGGAAATGGATCTTGTGGGATATGGATAATACGGTTGCGTATTACCTGAATCCCTGGTACGACATGTTTAATCAGGCGATCGTAGGAAACCGCGGATACGGACCTTCTGACATCCTTGTAGCATTGTTGGACAACGATCAGTTTCGTTACGATTTCATCAACAGTTATTGCGATTGGATGAATACGTCCTTCCTTCCAACATTGATGCAGCAACGTGTAGACAGCATGAAAGCGGAACTGGCACCTTTCATGCCTGAATATCGCTTGCGCTGGCAGACGAATTACAACTGGACCAATCAGACGGACAGCATGAAATGGTGGGTCGGTTTGCGACCGCAATATTGCCGTCAGCAATTGCAGAGTAGGTTCTCCTTGAACGCGTCAGTTCGACTCGGACTGCAGGTTTCAGATACACTGAAAGGAAATATCCACGTGAATACGGTGCAACTGGACGGCGCAACGCCACGAACATCCGCTTTTACCTTCCCTTGGGCCGGCTATTATTTCCCGGGTGTTCCGGTGCCGCTGACAGCCATTCCAAAACCAGGCTACCGTTTCCTGCACTGGTTGCCCACGTTTGATACTTCTCGTACGGTTATCGCGAATCTTACCCGAGATACGTTACTCACGGCGGTGTTTGATATCGACCCGAATTACAGTCCGCCGTTGCGCGTGGTAATCAACGAGGTGATGGCTTCCAATACCTTTACAATTCCTGATAACTACGGCGAGTACGATGACTGGATCGAATTATATAATCCTAATCCGGATACAGTCGATGTAGCAGGCTGGTACCTCACCGATAATCTGATACTTCCGACGCGCTTCCGGTTGCCTATAGGCTCTGACTCCACCAGGATTCCGCCGTATGGTTATCGCTTGATTTGGGCGGACAGCGATCCGGAACAGGGAGGATTTCATACCAACTTCAAATTTAATGCGTCTGGCGATCTGCTGGTGCTATATCGTCCGGACGGTGAAACAGTCGCTGATTCGATTTCTATTCCTGCACTGTCAACCGATATATCGTATGGCAGAAGCTATGATGCTTCCCCACAGTGGATTTCTTTTCTGAACAGTACGCCCGATTCTACCAATCGTGAAGGGCAGTCGGTTCATGTCGTGATTAACGAGGTGATGTCTTCCAACAACAACGTTGTGGCAGATAATTATGGACAATTCGATGATTGGGTGGAACTTTATAATCCAACGCCGGATACCATTGACATTTCCGGGTGGTTTATCTCCAATCAGTTAGCGCAAGGAAAACGTTACCGTTTGGGATTCGAAAATGATTCACTCAAAATCGGTCCGTATGGCTTCCGCCTGTTGTGGGCGGATAATCAGCTGGAACAAGGTGTTTTGCACCTCCCGTTCACGTTAAGTTCGGCCGGCGATTGTGTAATCATTTCACGTCCGGAAGGAACGCCGGAAGATTCCATCTGTTTCGGCGCCTTGCTGGCTAACGAGTCCTATGGGAGATCGTACGACGGATCCTTGTTGTGGACGAGTTTTTCTACGTCAACACCGCAAGCCACCAATGTGGAAATTCCCGCAGGTAATTTGCTGATCAATGAACTGTTGTCGGTTAACCTTTCAAGTGTAACGGATGATCAAGGAGAGTACGAGCCGTGGATCGAGATTTATAATCCGGGACAAGACACGCTTGATCTGGCCGGATGGTTTATCTCCAACGATCCGAGTCAACCGGAAAAATTCCGCTTTGGCTTCGGTTCCAATGCAACGCTCGTTTTACCGGGTGATCATAGGTTAGTTTGGGCTGACGGTCAAGTGCAGCAAGGTCCGCGGCACATCGGATTCCGTCTGGCTGCTACTGGTAGCTGTGTATACCTCACTAAGCCGGATGCTGTCACGCTGAGTGATAGTCGTTGTTACGGCGTCCTTGCTGCCGATGCATCTTTCGGACGTGCTTATGACGGAGCTCCAAACTGGATTGACTTTTCGGTGCCTACACCCGGTGCTTACAACTGGACCTACACCAGCGAAACCGTTTTCATAAACGAAGTACAAACTTTCAACACGGCAACAGTCACTGATAATTACGGTGACTTTGATCCGTGGATAGAATTGTATAATCCTAATCCGGATACACTGGATCTCCAAGGCTGGTATATCACCGACGACTTGCTGTTGGCGGATAAATTCCGTTTGCCCTCCGGTAATGATTCCCTAAAAATAAAGCCATACGGATTTCTGCTTTTGTGGGCCGACAATGAAACAGCGCAAGGTGATCTGCACCTTGGCTTCCGGCTGATAAACGCTTCTACGTGTCTACAGCTTTCGCGTCCGGATGTTTCCTATGTTGATTCGGTTTGTTATCCGGTAATAGCTGCTGATGAATCGTATGGACGTATTCAGGATGGATTTCCCGTATGGCTCGCTTACAACATTCCGACGCCGGATTCCAATAACGTTGATTTAACCATTGGAATCGGAAATGTGGTACGTCCATCGCTGCGTGTATATCCGAATCCGGTGCAAGGTGGCACGGTCCATTTCAGCAGAAATATTTCATTTTCGCTGTATGATGCACAAGGAAAATGGGTGGCAAGAGAATTGAACCGAACGCAGTTTGAAATCGGCCATTTGAACGCCGGGATTTACTTGTTGCGTACGGACGACGGCTACTCGGTTACGTTGATGGTGGAGTAATCCGAAGCAACACTACCACGAACGGAGCAGAAAGAGCATTATCAGGATCAGTTATTTATCTGTAAATTTATCGCCATGAAATACGCTGCCATCGACGCCAAGCTCTTTATTGAGAACCGTAAAAAATACATCGCCCATCTTCCGGAGAAAGCCATCGCTTTCTTTAATAGTAACGACGAGATGCCGCGTAACGGCGATACAAATTTTCTTTTCCGTCAGCAATCCGATTTGTTTTGGTTGACAGGAATCGATCAGGAGCAAACCATACTGGTGCTTGCGCCTAATCATCCAGTGCCCGAATACCGCGAAGCTTTATTTGTTCGGAAAACAAACGAGCACATCGCTGTTTGGGAAGGACATAAATACACCAAAGAAGAGGCCCGCAAGCAATCCGGCATTCAATCCGTTTATTGGGTGGATGATTTCCTGACGGTATTACCGGTGATGATGCACCATTCGTCGTCGGTCTTCATCAATCTCAATGAGAACGATCGATTCGTGACGGATGTTCCTTACCGCGATGAGCGGTTTGCCGCTAAGTTGCGTGAACAGTATCCACATCATACCTACGAACGCTCCGGACCGCTGATGGCGAAGTTACGTGCGATCAAATCGGAAACCGAAATCCAATTGATGCAGATTGCGTGCGATATCACTGATAAAGCATTTCGACGGGTGCTGCATTTCACAAAACCCGGTGTATACGAATACGAAATCGAAGCGGAGATCATTCACGAATTCATCCGTAATCGTGCTACCGGTCATGCTTACACGCCGATTATTGCCAGCGGTGCGAATGCTTGTGTGTTGCATTACAACGACAATAATCAGCCGTGTAACTCAGGCGATGTGATCTTGCTGGACTTCGGCGCGGAGTATGCGAATTATGCAGCCGACTTAAGTCGCAGTATTCCGGTTAGCGGAAAGTTTACCGCTCGCCAACGCGATGTTTACCAGGCGGTCCTGAACGTTATGCGGGCTGCCCGCAAACTCTTGACCATTGGTAATACGATTTCGAAGTATCACGAGGAAGTGGGTCGTATCATGGAAGAACAGCTGATCCATCTCGGATTGCTAAACGCCGAGGAAGTGAAGAAACAGGATCCCAAGGCGCCATTGTATAAAAAGTATTTCATGCACGGCACTTCCCATTTCCTGGGATTAGATGTGCACGACATCGGAAGTCGTTACGAGCCGATGCAAGCCGGTATGGTGTTCACGTGTGAACCCGGAATTTATATTCCGGAAGAAGGATTGGGTATTCGGATTGAGAACGATATCCTCATTACCTCAAAAGGTCCGGTAGACCTGATGGAAAAAATTCCTATTGAGCCGGAAGAGATCGAAGAATTGATGGCGCGCTAAGTGGCGCACTACGATTAGTTCTCGGAATAACCGATTGCATCAGCGCTCTTTGTTCAAGAGCGCATCCCAGCCTTGTGCTTTTAACGGAATGCTGCTGCCCGATTTGGTAATCATGTTAACGCCGAGAGATGCATCCGTCATATGACCAATGATAGAGACATCCACGTGTTCGCGGATCTTTTCATAGTCATCCGGACGGATGGTGAACAGTAATTCGTAGTCTTCCCCGCCGCTCAAGGCGCAGACGGTTGGATCGAGACCGAATTCCCGAGCACGTTCGAACGTTTGCGGATCAATCGGAATTTTATTTTCGTACAATTCGCAGCCGAGACCGGATTGCCGTGCAATATGAAAAATCTCAGAAGCCAGTCCGTCGGATACATCGATCATAGCCGTTGGCGTGACGCCACATTCGCGAAGTTTTTCCACGATATCTTTTCGTGCCTCCGGTTTCAGTTGTCGCTCAAGGATGTAGTCGTTGCCTGCAAGGTCCGGCTGAATAGCTGGATTCTCCAGAAATATCCGCTTCTCGCGTTCTAGAATTTGTAGTCCCAGGTAAGCGCCACCGAGATCACCGGAAACGCACAGCAGGTCTTTGGAGTTAGCGGTGTTACGGTAAACGAGTTCCTCTTTTTTTGCCACGCCGATGGCGGTAATGGAGATGACCAGCCCTGCCCGTGATGAAGTAGTGTCGCCGCCGGCGATATCGACCTGATACTGTTTGCAGGCCATTTGCATGCCGGCGTACAGCTCTTCGAAGGCTTCCAGGGAAAAACGGTTGGATAGTGCCACGCTCACCAGAATTTGTTTAGGGGTGGCGTTCATGGCATAAATATCCGACAAGTTCACGACCACTGATTTGTAACCAAGGTGTTTCAGCGGATGAAAAGTCAGGTCGAAGTGCACCCCTTCTGCCAACATATCGGTACTTACCACCGTAAGTTGACCTTTGGAATCCAGTATAGCAGCATCGTCGCCAATGCCTTTCAAGGTCTCTTCCGAATGGTAAATGGTAACCGATTGCTTTATCTGTTCAATGAGACCGAATTCGCCAAGTTCGCTGAGTTCGGCACGGCCGGAGGTGTTTTCAAACATGGTGCAAAGGTAGGGTTTAGGGAAATGGCAAATCGGGAATCCTTATGCGCTGGTGGCTGAGGCGTGAAAAAAGGATTTTGTTTTCTAGTAAAAGAGTAAAATGGTTTTTAAATCACAATAAATGATCCTCAATAAGAAATGTTGATTATTAATATAATGAATAACGAAATCAACGAGGGGACACGAAAAAACGGGCAACGCTGGACAATTCAATTGGGTAACGTTAGTCGGATTGTATATATATAATTAATTATCAATTATATAAAGGATATTCGTCGCTTGAAGGACATCGAGGGCTGATAGGGACATTTTCGTTAAACTATTCCGTTAAATCTTTGTTAATCAGCCAAAAAGGGGCTTTTTGAGGTTGTCCGACACCGGTTAATTTCGTACCTTTGTCATGGATTTCAAGCTAAAATCGTCTGATTAATGATTACAGTAACTGAACGAGCAAAAGAAAAAGCAATGGAACTGATGCAGAAGGAAAGTCGTCCACAAGACGCTTTTATCCGCGTGGGTGTCGATGGCGGCGGTTGCTCCGGCCTGACGTATAAACTCGAATTCGATGATCAGCTTAAATCGGACGACAAGGTGTTCGAAGACAAAGGCGTTAAGATCGTGTGCGACAAAAAGAGTTTTCTGTACCTGGTTGGTACGGAACTGGATTTCACGGACGGTTTGAACGGAAAGGGTTTTTCCTTCAACAATCCGAATGCATCGCGCACGTGCGGCTGCGGCGAGAGCTTTGCCGTCTGATATTTTTTTTGCCCAACCACAAAGTTTAGAATCAGTCCAAATAAAAGTAAGGGAACCTGAAAAGGTCAACGAGGAATGAGCCAGGATCAAAAAATACTTGACGATCTCGCCACCAGTGAATACAAGTGGGGATTTGTTAGCGATATCGAATCGGATAACGCACCGAAAGGACTGAACGAAGACATCGTCCGTTTCATTTCTGCCAAAAAGAAAGAACCGGAATGGTTGTTGCAATTTCGCCTGAAAGCGTTTCGTCATTGGTTGACGATGGAAGAACCGGTATGGCCGAATGTTCACTATCCGAAAATCGATTTTCAGGATATCATTTACTATTCGGCGCCTAAACCCAAAAAAGAATTATCCAGTCTCGACGAACTCGATCCGGAAATCAAGGCGACGTTCGACAAGCTCGGAATTTCACTGGAAGAGCAGAAGCGACTAGCCGGTGTTGCCGTGGATGCGGTCATTGACAGCGTTTCGGTAAAGACTACCTTCCGTGAAACACTGGCCGAGAAAGGAATTATTTTCTGTTCTTTCTCCGAAGCGGTACACGATTACCCGGAACTGATCCAAAAATATCTCGGATCTGTGGTTCCTTATACCGACAATTATTACGCAGCGCTGAATTGCGCAGTCTTCAGCGACGGATCGTTCTGCTACATACCAAAAGGTGTCCGTTGTCCGATGGAACTCTCCACGTATTTCCGGATCAATGCTTCCGGCACGGGTCAGTTTGAACGCACGTTGATCGTTGCCGACGAAGGATCGTATGTCAGCTACCTCGAGGGTTGCACGGCACCCATGCGGGATGAGAACCAGTTGCACGCTGCAGTCGTGGAGATTTACGCTCACAAAGAGTCGCAGGTGAAATATTCCACTGTGCAGAACTGGTATCCCGGCGATAAGGATGGGAAAGGCGGAATTTACAACTTCGTAACCAAGCGCGGCATTTGTGCCGGAGAGCACGCCAAGATTTCCTGGACACAGGTTGAAACCGGTTCCGCCATCACGTGGAAATACCCAAGTGTGATATTAAAAGGCGATCACTCCATCGGCGAATTCTATTCGGTGGCGGTGACCAACAATATGCAACAAGCGGATACCGGAACGAAGATGATTCATATCGGTAAGAATACCCGCAGCACGATCATCTCGAAAGGTATTTCCGGAGGAAGGAGCCAGAACTCTTACCGTGGTCTGGTGAAGATTGGCAAGAAAGCCGACAAAGCCCGTAATTTCTCGCAGTGTGACTCGTTGTTGTTGGGCGATAAGTGCGGCGCACACACGTTCCCGTATCTCGAAGTACACAATAAAACAGCACGTGTCGAGCACGAAGCAACAACTTCCAAAGTCGGCGAGGATCAGATCTTCTATTGCAATCAACGTGGTATCGCCACAGAAGATGCGGTCGGATTGATTGTAAACGGATATTGCAAAGAAGTGTTCAACCAGTTACCGATGGAGTTCGCTGTGGAAGCACAAAAACTACTGGCGATTTCGTTGGAGGGATCTGTGGGGTGATAGAATTCAAGATTCAAAATTCAACATTCAATATTCAAAATGGAGAGTTTAATAATTTGGATGCTAGATTAAAGAGATTAAAATCATAAAATAACTTCTCAAGTAATATTCACCAATTGCAGTGCCAACGATAGTAAAATTCGAAGAACTTCCTTGTTGGCAATTAGCCAGAAAGCTGACCAATGAATTTTATTCATTGTCTTCGATCGGGCAGATGTCAAAGGATTATTCACTCAGAGATCAAATGAGAAAATCTGTTGTTTCCATTATGTCTAATGTAGCTGAAGGTTTTGAAAGAAA
>CAINVI010000135.1 GCA_903854075.1 Candidatus Pollutiaquabacter sp.
CGGGAATGAGCGTTAGGCTGATAAAGAATTTACGGCTCTTGGTAAAGGAAAAAGTGTGCAGATAGCCGGCGTTGATGCCGTAGAGAACGAAGGAGAAATCGGTAATCGCCTCCGACTTGTCGAAGTTGCTCTCAAATTGTTCGGTGAATAGGGCGCTGTCGGATTGGTACTCGGCCATGGAAAAAGAAAGACCGGTAGTGAAGGTTCCGGCGCTTTTTTTCTGTCGCTCGAGTTGCCATATGGCGGCTATATTACTGAAGCGGCGGTGGTTGAAGCCATAGTTCAACGTAGCATAATATATAGACGAGCGAACGTCGTTACGGAAGGGGTAAATATCAGTGGCAGGATTAAAGTCCGGATTAAAGTACTCCGGATTTTTCATGTAGTAGCCTTGTGTGTTTTGGTAAAAATTTCTGAACCAAAATTTCCTGGTAGTTAATCCGAAGCCCACGCTTTTCATTTTCGTGTATCCTTTTTCAGGCACACCTGTTCTTCCGAAGGACGAGGTGTATTCGAATGTGAGCCATTTGTAATCCAGTCCGACACCAAAACTGGTTGGCAGGTTGGTGGCGAAGGTCAGCGGATTCCCTTTTTTATCCACGGCCGAAATCTCGTTTCCTGCGGAGGCTGATACCAGCGTCACCACCAAATTATCGCGGAAACTTTTTATATAGTTGGTGTCGTAACCGGGATCCTTGTAGGAAGTATCCTGTCCGTATGCAGCCGGTGCTCCGAAGAATACATAAAGGACAACACAGATCGTAAAAATCTTGTCTAGTTCAAAGACACGTATGATCGCTGTGGGAAATGTTCGCATACTGATGACGCGAAGATAAACATCTCCTGAAAATCGTGTTTACGTGTTTTCAGTGGCGCCTTCCGGCAGCTATTCGAGCGAGGTGCGCATGTTCTGGATTTCTTTTTCCAGTCGAGAAAATTTTTCCAGCAGATCGTTCTTTTGTACGCCTTCATCCGGCAGCTCACTGCTCAGGTAATTACAGAATTTCCATACCTCGCGAACGTCCGTCACCGGAATCTCGTACGGATCGTATTCCGGATTAAGAGATTTCAGCAGTAACGTCCGGTTTTTGCGTATCTGATTGAAGGCGATTTTGAAGACGATGCCATCGTCCTGAGTAAGTATGACGTAGCCGGTTCCGTCCTTGATATCGTTCCAGTTTTCTACGTATTCGCCGATCACGTATGATTTATCGGGAATCGGCAGCATGGAGTCGCCGCTGATCTGGAACATGCGGTATTTCCGCTCTGCAAACAGGATGGGTAATTGGAAAGTAGGCAGTTTCTTAATGAAGTCCGGATCTGCAAAGCCGCTCTTGTAGCCGGCTTTTGCCCTCAGCGGAACCACTTCGATATTTTCCCGATTGTTATTGTCGACCGTAGTCGCCAGTACGCGGAGGCGCGCGCCGGTCACATATACATCGTTGCCGCGTTCCAGTTCGTTCAGCTGAAAATCTGATAGCTTGCTCAAGTCCAGTTTCACCAGGGTGTCGATAGATACTTTGAAGTATTTCGAAAAAGCGATCAGCATATCCAGCGTCGGATTCTTGATACTGCCGTTCTCGTAACTGTTTAGCGTGGAACGAGAAACGTCCAGTTCGTTCGCGACGATGTCTTGCGTTCGGTTACGGCGCTGGCGGAGTAGCTTGATGTTGTTGTTGAAGAACATGTTTGGTGCATTTTTCGCCGCTACCCCGCGCCTCCGCGGGAGCTTTTAGTGCCCACGGTGGCGCAACGGTTGCAGCGTGTCATTGAACAATCAAAAACTGTTACGGTGCAAATATAATGACTATATTATGATCATGCAATATGATTGTAATACAACCAGACTTCAGTCGGCAGTCCTCGGTCTGCAGTCCTCAGTCCTCGGTCTGCAGTCCGACTGCCGACCGCCGACTATCTACTACTAACCGTTGACTAACTATGAACACAATCGTCCACATGGACCTCGACGCTTTTTTCGTTTCCGTCGCCTGTCTGGAGAATTCGGCATTGCGGGGAAAACCCGTTATCATCGGCGGATCCGGCGATCGTGGCGTGGTATCGGCCTGCAGTTACGAGGCCCGTGCCTTTGGCGTACATTCTGCCATGCCGGTAAAATTGGCCCGGCGTCTTTGTCCGGACGCGCTGTTTGTCCGTGGTGATCACGATCGTTATTCTTATTATTCCAATATCGTCACCGAGATCATCGAAGAGAGCGTTCCGCTGTATGAGAAATCCTCTATCGACGAATTCTACCTTGATCTTACCGGTATGGATCGTTTTTACGGATGCTATGCTTGGGCCACCGCGTTGCGTCAGCGTATTACCAAAGAAACCGGTTTGCCGATCTCGTTCGGGCTGTCGCCGAATAAGACGGTTTCCAAAGTAGCTACCGGCGAGGCCAAGCCCAACGGACAACTTCGTGTTGATCAGGGAACCGAAAAGGGATTCCTGGCACCGCTCAGTATCAGCAAGATCCCGATGGTCGGTGAGAAGACGTATCGACTGCTGCGCAGTATGGGTGTTGAACATATTCGTACGCTACAGGAAATGCCGGTGCAATTAATGGAACGCGTTCTTGGTGATAATGGTATTGTCATCTGGAAGAAAGCGAACGGTATCGATCCGTCGCCGGTCGAACCCTATACTGAACGCAAATCGATCAGTACCGAAATGACCTTTGAACAAGACACGATCGATGTTCATCGGTTGCGGAATCTGATAGTCGGCATGACGGAGAAACTGGCGTTTCAGCTGCGGGCGGAAGACAAGGTCACGTCGTGTGTCACAGTGAAAATCCGGTATTCGAATTTCGATACTCACACTACGCAGTCGCGTATTTCGTATACAGCCTGTGACCATACGCTGATTGCTCGTGCCAAGGAGCTGTTTGATAAACTGTACAACCGTCGTTTACTGATCCGCCTGATCGGTGTGCGGTTCAGTCATTTGGTGGGGGGCGGTTATCAGATCAATCTTTTCGAAGACAGCGAAGAGACGATACGTCTTTATCAGGCGATGGACAAGTTGCGAAACCGTTTCGGCGAAGGTGCCGTACGGCGTGCTGCCGGATTGAACCGACGGGGGATGCGTTAGCACTGAACAATGACCAGGTAACAGAGAATGGCATACGATTTGTACCTTGTCATCAGGTACGAATACAATGCGAAAAAAATGATCAGGACGTGCTTGCTGCTGTTGTTGTTGGTCCGTTGCGCTGCTGGCACATCGGCGCAGTCGGTAGTTGCCTTGGACGATTTTTCCGCCCTTGAAAACGACGGGTATGTTTATTTGTCATGGACACTACGGGCCGGGAGTACATGTAATGGGATTCAAATTCTGCGTTCGGTAGATTCACTGACCTTTACACAAGTCGGCGAAATTCCCGGTGTCTGCGGCAGCAACTCTTCCGCACAGCGATATAGCTTCGTTGATTCTTTTCCGGCAGTCAACCGGAATAATTATTACCGGCTGGAGCTTGGTGGTATCGGTATTTCTGAAACGATTATTGTTCGGGTAATCGGCTATGCTGAAAGTGCAGTGGTCGTTTTCCCCAATCCAATGCCGGGTCGGGCGGAATTATGCAGCCGCCGAACCGGTACCGTGGAAGAGAAGGTAGAAGTAACGGACAGTTTTGGAAGAACATGCTGGTCGGGCAGTAGTGCGGGAAGTTGTGTTGAAATCGATCTGACGCAGCTGCCAGACGGACTTTATTATTTTTCGGTTATCGGTCGGGGTGGTCAGAAATTATCGCGGGGAAAGCTGTTAAAGGTGAGCCGGTAATTTTTAAAATTCAAGTACGAGTTTGAGACCATTCCGGTACACTGAATGAGCGTACATCCTTATGTTCGATTGTAATAAGTGAATCTTAGTGTTTAGTGTAGATTACCTATAATAGCTCCCTCAAATGGCCTTTAAATTTGTTTTTTCAACATTTTCGATTCAGACGAGACCGTGGAGAAGAACCTATTTCCAACACATACGAAGTTTACTCAGCGTATCATGCTGATTGTTTGTAAGCTGATCGGCCACCAATGGTCGTACAAAAATTATGAGATGACGTTGAAGGATAACGGTGACGAGCAGGACTACAAGTATTCCCGACGTTGTCATCGGTGCAATAATCGGGAAGTTTTTCGTTCGGATTCAGAAGGGTGGCAACCCT
Source organism: Candidatus Pollutiaquabacter sp. (assembly GCA_903854075.1). Taxonomy (GTDB): domain Bacteria; phylum Bacteroidota; class Bacteroidia; order AKYH767-A; family 2013-40CM-41-45; genus Pollutiaquabacter. The sequence continues at coordinate 4,166 of CAINVI010000135.1, forward strand.
CTGAAACGTCTTCTCGCCCCACCCTTTAATCGTATTTTCTCTCATTTTCTCGTCTCAACAACTTCATTCGTTTTGAGGTGCAATACTTTTTTCTATTTTTCAATCACTTTTAATATTTTATAAAATGTATTTGTTCAGTGCAGGTCGATCCTGGTGTTGGTTGCTGGTAATGTGTTGGCTGGTAGGAGGAGACCTCAAGGCTGAAAATATAATCGGTTCGCGTATTACTACTTCTGATTTCTGGCGGCGCATTCATCCCTATAATATCGTACGTTACCCGGTGCCGGATACCACACCGGGAAGAAATTATTTCGGTAGTTTTCAATTGTTTCGGGATCCTACAAAAGGATGGTTGCTGGTTGGCGATGGCAACGGACAAGTATGGGTATTGAACAGGGATTCGTGCTGGGAAAAAAACGATACTACCATTTGCTTTGGCTATAATTTTGGAGCGCTGGTAATGCCCGGCCCGCGGAAGTACGGCGGCTATGGATACTGGCGAACTACCGGAATGCTATTGGATTATGATTGGAATATCCACGAATGGTCTGCACTCCGGCAATCCCGTGAAATACCTGTTTCCGATGCTGCGCACAATTTCTTTGATCAGAAAGATTCCTTGTTGTACCAGCTGGGATCCTATGCACGGAACGGGATGATTGAGAATGAGGTGGCCCTGACGGACTCCTTATATGCCTTGGACCTTCGAACCCTGCAATGGAAGACTTTGGGCCGCATCAATCCCGACTTGCAGAAAATGTTCGGGATGACAAATGGTATCTCGTTGGCGTACGCTTTTCCAAACAGCAATGGGGTTTTATGTCTTGAGGGACATGTGGGTTATTTCATTTTTATTGATTACAAAAATCGAACCTGTACTTTTTTAAATAATGAATTGTCGACACAATTGGAACTTTTGCGCAGGCATCTGGGTGATGTAGTGGCTACTGATTATGGATTAATGACCTTCGAGCGAAAAGGATTTACCATCATTGATAGTATATCCTGGGAAGTTTTGTTGAAAAATCCGGAACGTGTCATGCCGTTACTTGCGCCTCAAAAATCTGTTAGCCAAGCATGGCTGTATAGTGTACTTGGTGGTGCAGTGCTGATATCGGCGGCGTTACTTGGGTTTCGCCGAAAAAATAATGCGGCCAAAATGGAAAACCCATCGAACGATGATCCACAAAGCCAGCTCGATGCAGAACGCGCTGAAAACGTCACCGGCCCGCAAACTATGGAAGTAATCGATCCGGTGTTGATCCTATCAGAAAATGGCTTCCTTACTTTTTCCGGAAAAGAAATGCGATTTTTTACTGCTCAGGAAAAACAGGTGCTTCGGCTGCTCGTTGAAAAACGTCGCAACAATGAAGAATTGTCGACTATAGAACTGAATGAAGCGCTATCCATTGATCAGCGCTCTACAGACGTGCAGAAGAAAGTCCGCAGCGAGTTGGTTAAATCGATTAACCGCAAGTTTCAGGAGTTGGGCTTTGATGCGGAGGCGGTGCAGCGCACACGCCAGGAGGACGATCGTCGCATCGTTACCTATATCCTTGATGCTTCGATAAGCTGCTAATCATTACACCTGTTTTTCACCTATTTCACCCATTCTTTTGTCGATTCCGATGAATTGATTTACAACTATTTGCAATCGATTTAGGTGATCTACACCCGATTCACCCGAATTCACTTGATGGAACTGTATTTGCTTGGAAGATTTGCAGCTCCAACGAGAGACTACGAATCGTTTCACGATGATTTTTATAGCTCCTTTTTAGGTTTTTTCTGATCAGGAATTCGCAGTTCCGGCGATCGATGATTCCTTTTAACAGTTTATTTTCTGTTCGCAGCGGGTCTGTGGTCGGTGCATCCGACTACAGACCTTTTTATTTTGAGGGTATAAAGATCCTGTTGCAACTTGACTGATTACTGTTGGGCCTTTGTACCGAACTGCTTTGAGTCGTTTGCACACGTCCACGATTCCTGCTACTTTCAACGCATTATAAATTAAAGGAAATGGACATTCATCTGCACCACGATCATTCCCAGCATCATCACGAAGAGCATTTTCAGCAATCGGAAACGGTGCGCGACATTGTAATCGGCATGGCAGACGGACTGACTGTTCCATTTGCACTTGCCGCCGGATTAAGCGGTGCAGTAGATACCAACGAGATCATTCTGGCCGCCGGACTCGCAGAAATCGTAGCCGGCTCCATTGCCATGGGTTTGGGCGGTTACCTCGCCGGCAAAACAGAGGTGGAGCACTACGATGCAGAATTGCAGCGGGAGCGGCGCGAATGCGTCACGCATTATGAAACGGAGCGCCAGGAAGTCATGGCCATTTTAGGCCATTACGGACTCTCAAAAGCCTCTCAGGAGCTGGTCATGAACGAAATGGAAAAAGACACAGAAAAATGGGTGGAGTTCATGATGCGTTTTGAATTGGGATTAGAAAAGCCGGATCCTGCGCGAGCACGCAAAAGCGCAATGAATATTGGTTTTTCATATGTAGTTGGTGGAATTATTCCATTATCAGCCTATTACTTTACCGAAAACCCATCGAGCGGCTTGCTATACTCCAGTGTTATAACGGTACTCTGCCTGATGGTTTTCGGATTTTATAAGAGCAAGGTAACTGGACAACCACCGCTCCGGGGTGCTTTCCGCACCACTGTCATAGGTGTACTGGCGGCCGGTGCAGCTTACGGATTGGCGAACTTGTTGGGTTAAAGCACGCCCAGCCGTTGACCTTCTTAACTCCTTGCAATACATCCAGTTCATACTGACTTTCTTCATATCCGATAGCACGATTATCTCCTAATTTTGCCACTACAATACCTTGTCTATGGTAATCAGTTATCCACACCACGGCGAAACCCGCTACGTTGATCTTTCCCGTCCAATAGATATTTCCCTGCCCTTAAAAGCGGGCGCAGAGGCAGTAAACGCCTTTTATATTCCTCCTGTTCGTATCGAACCGTTTCGTGTTGGCGGTTTTGTAGGGGATGTATTGCAAGGCGGAGCTTGCAACGTAAATAATGTATCGTTTAATCCGCACGGAAATGGTACGCATACGGAAACGGTTGGCCACATCTCTCAAGAGAAGGAAAGTATTTACGATTGTTTGAAGCACTATTGGTTTTCAGCCCGTCTGGTGTCTGTTCAGCCTTCTAAAGTCATCGACGACTGGGTGATTCTGCCTGATCAGTTGATGAGCGCACTGGCGGATCATCCCGAGGCACTAATTATTCGTACGCGACCGAACGATTCCCACAAACGAACACGGCAGTATTCCGGTACCAATCCGATTTTTTTACATCACGATGCCGCCGAGTTGATCAGAACGGCCGGTGTGCGGCACTTGTTGATTGACTTACCCTCGGTGGATCGGGAAGAAGACGGCGGCGCACTGCGTGCGCACCGGGCTTTTTGGAACTACCCGGAGCAGCCGCGCCGCGATGCGACCATTACGGAACTAATTTATGTACCTGACGAAGTGCATGACGGCGAATATTTACTTAATCTACAGGTAATCAGTATATTAAATGACGCAAGTCCGTCAAAGCCGGTACTTTACAAGCCCTTCCATCGTCCCGGCAATCCGACGCTTTGACAAACCGCTGAAAATCAGATCGATTGATTTTTGCCCGTCTAATTAGATAATTGGGAGTAGTTTTTTGATACTATAAACCAGCTATTTACAATCAATTTGTTATTAGTTGTTTAAGCACTGCAGCTTGTTTTTTAAACGCACAAGGTTCTAAGCAGCTGGATTGGATGAATCCGTGGCAACGAACGTTATTTAGAACCATTCTAATAATTTATTTTTTTTCAATAATAATGCGATTTAAGCCACTTTCTAATAAATTTGCGGCGACAAA
>CAINVI010000136.1 GCA_903854075.1 Candidatus Pollutiaquabacter sp.
CATTTTTGTATGCCTGCTCTGCTTTTGTTGGTCGAAGACAATGAGCTGAACCGTGACATGCTGAGCCGACGGTTGGAGCGCAAGGTGTCCGTGATCCAGATGGCTGCGGATTGCGCTCAAGGGGTGAGCATGGCCACGGAGTTGCGACCGCCCCTCATCTTGATGGATGTCAGCCTTCCGGTGATGGACGGCTGGGAAGCGATTCGCCGACTGAAGGCCGATCCGGAGACTGCCGCCATCCCCATTACCGCTCTCACCTTTTATACTAAATAAAATAATGCCAGACACGACGCCTATCCCAAACAAAAATTGATGATTGATCGGGGAGCGTCAAAAAACCCCTATCAATCCGTCGGTAAGCTGATCGGTCTTTCTGGTAAACGGAGCATTAGGAGTACCACCTCTGCTAAATTCCAATTTTTACAAAAGGGCAGGGTTCCAAATCAAGAGGCATCTACGCCAAAAAATTCTATGTTTAAATTTATATTTCTCAAAAAAAGTTTTTTAAATAGGTCGCTCTGTCGAAAAATTGCCGACCTTATTTTACTTGCAACGGTGACTTTTATTCCCACCACTTTTGCCACCATTCCCAATGATCCGAGGCGTCATGATCAATGGTATCTTGACAAGATTCAAGCACCTGAGGCGTGGAAAGTCACTACGGGAAGCAAGGATGTGGTTGTCGTTGTTATTGATTCAGGTGTAAACTATAATCATATAGATCTAGCAGCCAACATGTGGAAAAATCCCGGTGAAACGGGTTTGGATACCAAAGGGAAAGACAAAGCAACCAACGGAATCGATGACGATGGAAACGGTTATATTGATGATGTCTATGGGATCGATACGGTAGATCACGACGGCGACCCTATGGACAAGGGATTTATTCGCGGTGGCGACACCGATCCGTATTATCACGGGACAATGTGTGCAGGGGTGATTGGAGCGGTTGGGGACAATAAAATTGGTACAACAGGTCTCAATTGGAATGTATCTATTATGGCAATTCGATCTCAGCCGTTCAACTTAGATAAAGGTCTGATTTTGAGTAACAGCATTACTATGCATGTCGATGCTTTCAAGTATGTCGCTGAAATGAAACGCCGTGGGGTTAACATTGTGGTGACCAGTTTCAGTTATGCGACGGCAGCGTACAGTCAAGCGCTCAAGGATGCGATTGATGAGGTTGGAGATCTAGGAATTCTGAATGTAGTTTCTGCTGGAAATAACGGGTATAATGTTGATAATATAGGCTACTATGTCGAATCCTTTAATAGTCCAAGCATTATTGCTGTTGCTTCATCTTTTGAAAGCGATGAACTAAGGAATGATAGCTGTTTTGGAAAAAGCTCAGTGCACTTAGCGGCCCCAGGATACCATATAGTAACAACAGCATATGATGACTTCTGCTGCACCTCTGCTGCGGCACCTCAGGTTGCTGGAGCTATTGCTCTTCTAAAATCAGCAAAACCAAGTGCTTCAATGGCGGAACTAAAGGCGTCCATTTTGGGCTCGGTTGACCAAAGTAAACTTATGCTAGACAAGGTCATGTCGAATGGTCGTTTAAATGTCAGCAAAGCGCTTGTTCGACTGACTAACAGTGCTGCGCCAGCTATAATTGTTGATGTAAACCCGACGGGGCCTCGTACGCAGCCTGCGGATCCAATAAAGATTACATTTAGTCGCCCGATGAAACAGGCTAGCGTCGAGGAGTCCATTCGCTTTACTCCATCAATTAGTGGGCGCTATGAATGGTCTAATGGGGATCGAACGGTTGTATTAATTCCAGAAATGCCATTCGTACAAACCAACTATACAGGAACTATTCTTGCTTCGGCTCAAGATGCTAATGGCAATTTCTTGGATGGAAATTTTGATGGTAACCCTCAAAATCTAACACTGGATAACTTTAATTGGACCTTTGGTTTTACATTTCCGAATGATGATTTCAAAGCGGCTATTGCAATTAGTGGGGAGACAGGTTCGGTGAATGGCACGACTGAAAATGCCTCCGCCGAGCTGGGGGAGCCCAATGTTGCTAATGATATCACAAGTACTGCGTCTTTGTGGTTTCGTTGGACTGCGTTAAAAAATGGTTGGATAACATTTGAGACAACAAATCATATATTTGATGCCCTTCTTGGTGTTTATTCTGGAAATAATATTAACTCAATCAAAGAAGTTTCTAGCAATGATAATGACGGCGCTAGTTTATCTTCAAATATCTACCGTAGCCGGACTAGTTTTGAGACCGTGGCTGGAATTGAGTATAGCATCATAGTGGCATCAAAAAGTGCCTACGGCGATAAAATATTTATTGACTTATCTCGAATCGGGAAATTTTCATTACGTTGGCATCCAACTCCACCTCCAAGTTTTCGCACTAATTCTTTTCTCCCAGAGCGCGGCGAACCTGGGATTCGAGTATCACTCTATGGAACGAATTTTACAGGAGCAACACGCGTGCTTTTTAACGGAGTAAATGCAGTATTTACAAATAGCACTCTATTATATAAAGATAATCGTCTGATTGCAACAGTTCCATTAAATGCTTTAACCGGTCCTATAACGGTTGAAACACCACACGGAACTATTACCAGTGTCAATTATTTCAGTGTCCAATGGCCTCAACTTTCAGCTGTAAATAGCGAAGATGGTAAATTAGAGGTTCAATGGCCTTCTCAATCTTTCATCTATGTATTGGAGGCGTCTGAAACGCTACGGCCCGATGATTGGGCAGTCGTTTTGCCAGTTCCTATTTTAAAAAATAATGTGTTAAAAGTAATTTTGCCTGCGGCGGTTGGTCATGGTTTTTTCCGATTACGCCACCCTTGAATTATCCTCCGCGTCAAAAAAGCAAATTTCTATCAGTTGGGCATTGGGTCGGATGCTCGTAGGCAGGCCTCCCCCGCATCTAGGTTGAAGTATGCAAACGGATCCTTAGGCTTGAACACGTTGTCTCGAACTGGCACGGGCAGGGGTCACGCCGGTGGCGGAGGTAGCAGGGCAACACCACACGGGTTCAGGTGCCCGAGGACCGTCTCCATAAACTCGGGCTGCTTGATGACAGCCAACACCCGCATCTATCGCTAGCAGGCGGAACACAGCAAAGGGTCCTAGTGCCACGCCTGTCGGGTGAGGTTTAAAATGACGGCGTCGTCAACGCCGGGACCGGTTGCATTGATGGATCGCCGGCTACGGTCAAGCAACCGGTGGCACCACGGCCTCCTCGTGGATGGACCCAATAATTTCGTGGGTTGAAATGGGACGGACCACGGGCGTTCACAAACATCGCCCGGTACCGTCACCCCTTTATTCCAGGCCGTTCAGACATTGGTGGGCGTCGGCGGACGTCGGCGGACAAGTTGTTACTTTCGTTGTTACTTTCGGCCAGGGAGGGGGCTGGTTCGACCGGGGAGGCGGCATTTAAACGAAAAAACCGCGATTTCTCGCGGTTTTTTAAAGTGGTGCCGGCGGAGGGACTCGA
>CAINVI010000137.1 GCA_903854075.1 Candidatus Pollutiaquabacter sp.
ATAATGCGATGATCATATTTGCCAAAAAGCACTTTTCACCTTCCAACGCTTCTCTCTTTTCTTTCTTTATAAAAATAGCCATTTATCTCCGAGCTGGACTAGCCCTGCTGATGCGGCTAGTTCGTACCCTGGCACTCCCGGCAATCGACTTTCTGCTGCTGTTCGCCGGAATGTGGTTGCTCAAAGAATACTGGGGACACAAAGCAAATGTTCACTACCCGCCGGTCTTTATTCACTATGTTGTTCCGGCCTATCTACTGGTATGGCTATCCTCTGTCTACCTCAGTGGTGGTTACGACCAGCCTATACGTTTCCAAAAAGTGATTCGAGGACTGGCCAGCGGAACAATAGTCATTCTTGTCATTTATGCATTACTGCCGGAAGAGTCTCGTTACTCGCGCGCGCTGTTAGTGATGGGAGCCGCCTGGGCCAGTGTGGGAATGACATTACTCCGTATCCTGCTGCATATGTTGGCCCCAAAACAATTCGTGCTTGCCACGGATGTGCAAAAAAAACTGCTTATTGTCGGAGATGCCGAAGAAGGATTGCGTGTACTTTCACTCTTAAAACTGAGCGGAACGCAGCATAATTTCATTGGATTCGTTCGGCCGGAAATGCCGGTAAGTAGTACTAAAATTACAGAGTACGAACAATTCCTCCTAGGTCCAATAAGTAAGTTATCGGAGATGACAACCGTGTTCACTCCGGACGAAATCATCTTTTGCGCGAAAGATCTTTCCTCGCACGAAATTATACGACAGATGTCGGGCATTACAGGAAACGATATGGAATTTAAGATCGCTCCACCAGAAAGTTTATTCATCATCGGCTCCTCCTCCATTGACAATCCCGGTGAGCTTTACGTGGTGGATCTGAACAGTATCAGCCGAACGGCCAATCGCCGGAACAAACGCATTTTCGATATCATCGTGGCGACGATCTTAGTAACTACTGCTCCGCTTCTGCTGTTGCTACAGCGAAGACCTTCCGGCTACCTTCCAAATATGTTAGCCGTAATCACCGGCAAACGAACATTGGTAGGGTTTACTGAAATAACCCAAAAAACCTACGAACTTCCGGAAACTCGACAAGGTATCCTGACAACTGGGGAAGGATTGAATACAGCCGTGATGGATGAAGCCACAAAACTCCGCCTCAACATACTCTATGCTAAAGATTATCAAGTAGTTAAAGACGCAGCCATTGTGTTGAAAGGCCTACGAAATTTGGGCCGGAAGTCCATAGAATAAGCCCCGATTTTGCTACTTTTGCACAACTTCCGGAACTGGAAAAAGTAACTTCCGACTTCCCGAAAAAATCTTCCGAAAAATGGTGCAGTTGATCATGCCCAAGATGGGCGAAAGTGTTGCTGAAGCAACCATCCTCAAATGGCTGAAAAAAGAAGGCGATCGTATTGAAGCCGATGAACCGGTACTTGAAATAGCCACCGATAAGGTGGACTCTGAAGTTCCGTCACCCGCTGCCGGTGTTCTCTCCAAGCGACTCTTTGAAGAAGGACAAGTCATCAAAGTTGGGGAGGTTATCGCTATTATCGATGCAGCAGGAAGTGCGCCCTCGGCTGGGGCTACTTCGACACCTGTAGCTGTAGCTGAACCCGCTCCCAAAACCGCCACTCTAACTCCTGCACCAAGCGCTCCGGCAAATCCTGTTGCACAGGAGGAAATTGCACGTACTTCTGCTTCCAGACGATTTTACTCGCCGCTGGTACGCAATATCGCCAAAGAGGAAGGTCTTTCTATGGCAGAACTTGATGCTATAGCTGGAAGCGGCAATAACAATCGTTTGACCAAACAGGATCTGATGGATTTCATTGCAGCTCGAAAAAGCGGTGCAACTCCGGTCAGTAAAACTACTGTTGCAGCATCAACTCCTGCTGCAGCTGCACCGGTAAGCTCCCCGGCTCCAACCATCGCTGTTCCATCCAACGGGAATGTGGAGATCATCGAGATGGATCGCATGCGGAAACTCATTGCCGATCACATGGTGATGTCCAAGCATACCTCGCCGCACGTAACTTCGTTTGTAGAAGCAGACGTTACCAACCTTGTAAAATGGCGGGATAAAGTGAAAGGTGAATTTGAAAAACGTGAAAAAGAGAAAATCACGTTTACACCAATTTTCATTGAAGCGATTTGTAAAGCCATCAAGGATTACCCGATGATCAATATTTCGATTGATGGTAACCGTATCCTGGTAAAACGAAACATCAACATCGGAATGGCCGCTGCATTGCCTAGCGGTAACCTGATTGTACCGGTCATCAAGAATGCCGATATGCTAAATCTGAACGGGCTCACCAAAACCGTCAATGATCTGGCCGGTCGTGCGCGTAACAACAAACTTAAACCTGACGAAATTCAGGACGGAACCTTCACCCTCACCAATGTCGGCACTTTCGGCAATGTGATGGGAACCCCGATTATAAACCAGCCGCAAGTAGCTATTCTGGCTACCGGCGCTATTCGTAAAAAACCGGCTGTCATAGAAACACCGGACGGAGATGCTATCGCCATCCGACACATGATGTTCCTTTCGCTGTCGTATGATCACCGCGTCGTTGACGGTTCCTTGGGCGGAAGCTTCCTGCGTCGTATCGCCGATTATCTCGAGCAATTTGATAGTTCACGGACCATCTGATGATGGTACTTTTTTCTTACTCTTCATTTTTACACTTCCATGAACCTGCAGCTTAAACGTCCTATTGTATTTCTTGACCTGGAAACGACCGGTGTAAATATCGCTACTGATCGTATTCTGGAAATCGCCTTGCTCAAGGTTCATCCTGGGGGAAAAACGGAATCCAAAATCCATCGAATTAATCCTACGATTCCTATTCC
>CAINVI010000138.1 GCA_903854075.1 Candidatus Pollutiaquabacter sp.
CTCCTCGGTTACCGGGCTTCCATAACTATTGGTGGTATATTGATGGGACTGGGTTACATGGGGCTCGCGATTCCGGGTAAAACGGCTTTTATTACATCACTGATTCTGATGATTGTCGGTAACGGTTTTTTTAAGCCGAACATTACCACGTTATTGGGTTCTCTGTACAATGATCCGCAGTATAAGGAGCGCAAAGATTCCGGTTTCAGTATCTTCTATATGGGAATCAATGTCGGGGCCTTCATATGTAATTTCTTTGCGGCTTACCTCCGAAACACCTTCGGCTGGGGCCAGGCGTTCTTCGCTGCCGGTATCGGTATGTTCATTGGTGTGATCGTTTTTTGGATCGGTAATAAGCACTATAAACATGTGGATGTCCGTCGCGAAACAAAGCCCGGTGATATGAGTTTGTCGGGAGTTTTTGGAATGGTCTTACTGCCCGCGGCCATCGCCGGATTTTTAGGATGGATGATTCCAGGTAACGTTTTCGGCTCCGATTCAACCGATGCTTTTTTATTTGGCGCGTTGCCGGTGGCACTGTTCTATGTGTCGTTGTTGTTTCGCCTGGATAAAGAGGATCGTCGGCCGGTGGCTGCCTTACTGGCCATTTATGGCGTCGTGATTATTTTCTGGGCGGTATTCAAACAGAACGGCACGGCACTCACTACCTGGGCTGAAAGTTATACCGATCGCGAACTTCCTGCGCAGGTTGTCCCAACCGCCCGTTCGTTGGGAATGGTGCAGGATGTGGTTTACAAACAGGATTCTTTCCCGGTGGTCGACGAGCAATTCCGTACTTCGAAAGATGCTAACGGAAAAATCATTAAGGACGTCACCATAAATCCTTATTTCAAAAATATTCCGGAAGATAAACGTCCTGCTGAAGGCGGAGAATTACATCTGTTATCTACCGAGCTCTTTCAATCCATCAATCCATTCTTTGTGGTGATTTTAACGCCGGTTGTTGTGGCAGCCTTCACGTTTTTACGCCGTCGAAAAAAAGAACCGTCCACACCGGGCAAGATTTTTATCGGCCTGTTGATCACTGCGCTGTCAACACTCGTCATGGTGGGTGCCGTGGCTGGATGTAATAACGGTATTGAAAAGAGTTCGGCGTGGTGGCTGATCGGCACCTACGGTGTGATTACGTTCGGTGAATTATGTTTGAGTCCGATGGGATTATCGCTTGTCTCTAAATTAAGTCCGCCGCGTATCACTGCTTTAATGATGGGCGGCTGGGCATTGGCTACTTCCATAGGAAATAAATTGTCCGGCGTACTGGCTTCGATGTGGGACAGCTACGATGATAAAGCGGATTTCTTCTGGTTTAATTTTGCACTTACCTTATGTGCAGCATTTGGTATTCTGCTCATGCTAAAATGGTTGACCCGGATTGTCAAAGAACATTCGGCGTAAGTTGGAGTTTCTACACGTCATATTTTCATGAAAAGAAAAGCCCCGCTAATTAGGCGGGGCTTTTTCATAATGAGTCATTCGTTTATCAACGAACGCCAAAGGCACGCTTAATCTTGCTGACGTAGTCAAGTTTTTCCCAAGGGAACAACTCCACTTTTACCTTCTTCTCATTCGGCAACCCTTTGTTAAAGGTCTTGGTTGTGATCACCGGCTTACGGCCCATATGTCCATAGGCTGCTGTCTCCAGGTAAATCGGCGTACGAAGTTTGAAACGTTTCTCGATAGCGTACGGACGCATATCGAATATCTTTCCGATTTCGCGTGCTATCTCTCCGTCACTCATGTCCACTTTGGCGGTTCCATAGGTGTTCACGTAAAGTCCAACCGGTTCAGCAACGCCAATGGCGTAGGCTACTTGTACCAGCGCTTCGTCGCAAAGGCCGGCAGCTACCATGTTCTTGGCGATGTGGCGTGTTGCGTAAGCTGCAGAACGATCCACTTTAGAAGGATCTTTACCGGAGAAAGCACCACCTCCGTGAGCACCTTTACCACCGTAGGTATCCACGATGATTTTGCGGCCGGTCAGTCCGGTATCGCCGTGCGGACCGCCGATGACGAATTTACCGGTAGGGTTAACGTGATATTTGATCTTATTGTTGAACAACGCCTGAACGCGCTTCGGAAGTTTTTTCATCACACGCGGAACCAGGATGCCGATAACGTCCTTACGGATTTTAGCAGCCATTACACTGTCCTGCGCGAAATCGTCGTGCTGTGTAGAGATTACAATAGCATCGATACGCACCGGTTGGTGATGATCGTTGTATTCGATGGTCACCTGGCTTTTGGCATCCGGGCGGAGGTACTTCATGACTTTTCCTTCACGACGAATGTCGGCAAGTTCACGCAACAACAAGTGTGCGAGTTCCAGTGGCAATGGCATGTAGGTGTCGGTTTCGCGAGAAGCGTAACCGAACATCATTCCCTGATCACCGGCGCCTTGCTTCCACGGGTCTTTCTTTTCAACACCCTGATTGATATCGGAAGATTGTTCGTGAATAGCAGAGAAAACACCGCAGGAATTGGCTTCAAACATGTACTCGGCTTTGGTGTAACCGATTTTTTTGATCACTTCGCGCGCAATTTCCTGAACGTCGAGATACGCTTTGGACTTCACTTCGCCGGCAAGTACAACTTGACCGGTGGTGACCAGGGTTTCACAGGCTACTTTTGACGATGGGTCGTAGGCCAGGAAATAATCGATGAGTGCATCGGAAATCTGGTCGGCGACTTTGTCCGGATGTCCTTCGGACACGGACTCAGAGGTGAATAAGTAAGACATAAATAGGGCTTTTAGGGCTTTTGAAGCGGCAAATGTAACGAAAATACTTCCTTACAACTCTCCGGAACTCCAATAAATAGGGGCAAATACTGCTACTCGTACAATTGACCTTCCCAGAAAAACTGGTTGGTGTTGGTGCCGACCTCCACCTTTAATACGTCCCCGGTAAGGGCGTATTGCGTAACGAATTCAGTAGTTACCGGATAGGATTTTCCCTTAAAAAAGTACTTGAGCGCTCCTCCGGGATCCAGGTAGGCCACACCATTGAGACCAACTTGCAGGTTAGTCGGAATGTACCGCTCCACCGGATAGTTTCGGCCTTCGTAAAAAACATTCAACTGGTTGTTATAGGCATAAACGATTACATTGCCGTTCACCTGAAAGAAAGTCGGACGGTCAGGCAGCAAGCGACTGGTGCCACCGTTGAAAAAGGCATTGAAATTGCCCAGCTGATCCACATAAGCCATGATGCCGTATCCGACCTTGAACGAATCGGGGGCAAAGGTTTCCAGGGTAGCCGTATCGCCGCGGTAGAAGACGTGAAAATAACGGTCGTAGTCGTCGGTCCAGCACATAATATCACGACCTGCCGCAAAATCAAGCGGGGCGATGTTATCTAGAACAGTCACGTTTCCTTGATAGAACAGTGAAAAGAAGTTGGATTGGTTGACCCATGCCAACGTGTTGGGACCCGCTTTCATCACCTTGGGCGGTTCCAGCAGGGAGCTTTCCAGCTCAGCGGTACGTCCGTTATAGTATATCTTGAAGGTATATTGACTGTCGTCGAACCAACTCAGCAGACTGTCGTTCACCACCATTTTTGTATTGTAGTAGCAAAGCGTTTTTTTGGTACCGGCATCATTGACATACAAGACCTGTCCCACTTTGTAGGCCACCAGATAATCCGTCACCCAATACTTGAAATCAGCCGCATTCAGTTGGAACTTGCTCTGCCCGTTGTAGTAGATTTTGAAGTCGTTACGGTTATCGATATAGGCGATACACGAGCTCCCCATTTTATAGGAGGTCACCGGCAAATATTCCAGTTTGTTGATAGCCCCTTTATCGAAGGCCATGAAATATCCGCGATAATCCGTGTATGCAGAGATCGCCTGTGCGCCTGCGTCGTTTGCTGCCAGAAGAAAAAATGCGGCAGCAATACATCGGATCAGTAAAGCTATTCCATTATTGCGGTTCAAGGGCGGGTAAGTTGTTGGAATATATTTTCCAGGGTGTTAGCGCTTTTGTTCAGGGACAGCACTGTCAGGCCTTGTTCTACGGCAAACTTGAAGACTTCCGGACGAATATCTATTCCGGGCTTTCCGGTTAATGTCCAGGTATTGCCGGAAACGAGCTGAACATCATTAACGCCGGCAATTTTAAGCAGTTGATGTTTGGCGACTTCCTTGTCGAATTCTGCAATCACCGTGCCACTGCTGCCCGTATTTTGCTGAAGAACCGCAGTGTCGTCGTTAGCTACGATTTTTCCCTTGTTAATGATGATTACGCGGTTGCAAAGCGCCTCCACTTCCTGCATGATGTGGGTCGACAGCAGTACGGTTTTCTCTTTTCCAATCGAACGGATCAGGGCTCGGATTTCTACCAGCTGGTTTGGATCAAGCCCTGTCGTCGGCTCGTCGAGTACGAGCACCTTCGGGTCATGTATCAAGGCCTGCGCCAATCCTACTCGCTGCCGATATCCTTTCGAAAGAGCGCCAATTTTTTTGTGCTGCTCTGCACCCAATCCGGTCATTTCAATCATTTCATCGATGCGTCGTGATCGGTTGCCGCTGATCCGGTGAAGTCCGGCGATGAATTCGAGGTATTCACGCACATACATTTCGTGGTATAACGGATTGTGCTCAGGTAAATATCCTACTACACGGCGTACATCGATGGACGCTTCATTCACATCGTATCCGCAAACAGTGACCGAACCGGATGATTGCGGAATGAAACTTGTGATGATCTTCATCATCGTTGATTTGCCGGCGCCGTTAGGCCCTAGAAAGCCAACCACCTGCCCGGCGCTGACATCGAACGACACATCGTCCAGTGCTTTCTGCTCGCCATAAAGTTTGAAAACGTGTTGTACGGAAATAGACATACTGGTTGGGTTTTCAGCAGTGCTGATCCGCGTAACTGAGCTGCAAGCGCACACGGGAACAGGCCGCTTTGCAAAGCTAATCAATTACCACGTAATCTTTTTTCGCCGTACCTTTAAGTCGTGAAGGGTGTAGTCATCAAATCCACCGGCAGCCAGTATATGGTCCTGGAGGAAGACGGAACGAAACGGCTTTGCCGGATTCGCGGTAATCTGCGCCTGAAGGGGTTTGAAGCTACCAATCCGCTGACTGTCGGCGATCACGTGGAGGTGGACTGGCAGCCCGGAGATGACGTAGGGAATATCAGTTCCATTTACGAGCGCAAGAACTACATCATCCGTAAATCTGTAAAGCTTTCCAAGCAAGTTCAAATTCTGGCGGCTAATATCGATCGTGCGTTCGTTGTGGCCACACCGGTAATGCCGAAAACTTCCCTGGGTTTCATCGATCGTTTTCTAGCTACGGCTGAAGCGTATGCTATTCCTGCCGGAATCGTGTGGAACAAGTCAGATCTTTATAACGATGCGGTTTGGGAATGGCTGGACGAGGTCAGGGAACTGTACGAGTCAATCGGCTACCGGGTTTTCGATGTCTCTTCGGTCACCGGAGCCGGCATGGATGTATTGCAAGCGGAATTGAAAGATAAGGTGAGTCTTTTTTCCGGACATAGCGGCGTGGGTAAATCGTCACTGATCAACTCGCTCATTCCGGGGCTCGATCTGAAAACATCCCGGTTGTCAACTCAACATATGAAAGGCACGCACACGACGACTTTTGCGGAAATGCATCCGTTGCCGCAAGGTGGATTCATAATCGATACACCCGGTATCCGAGAGTTCGGAACCATCGACTTCAATAAATACGAAGTCTCTCATTTTTTTCCAGAGATCTTCGCAGCCAGTAAAGGATGTAAATTCAATAATTGCCTGCATGATCACGAGCAGTATTGTGCTGTGAAAAAGGCCGTTGAAGATGGCCGAATTGCCGAGAGTCGTTTCTCGAGTTATTTGAGTATTCTATACGGGGAAGATGCCTTTAAGTAATCGCATGGAGAGCGATTAACAATTGCATCGCACCAGAAAATTTTAAACAAAGAATTGGTATACTATGCGCGCTTTGCTTCAACGGGTGTCGGAATGTTCTGTAACGATTCTTGGTACAGAAAAGTCACGTATCCAAAAAGGATTGCTAGTTCTGGTTGGAATAGAAGAGGCGGATTCTGAGGAGGATATTGAATGGTTGTGCGGTAAAATCGCCCGGCTGCGGATCTTTCCTGATGCGGACGGTGTTATGAATCGGTCTGTAGTGGAAAGCCAAGGCGAGCTGTTGGTGGTGAGCCAGTTTACTCTTCATGCATCTACAAAAAAAGGGAATCGTCCCTCGTACATTCGCGCTGCTCGTCCGGAGACAGCCATCCCGCTGTATGAAAAAATGGTGGCGCAACTCGCTGCCGAAACCGGACGACCGGTGAAAACAGGGGAGTTCGGAGCTGACATGAAAGTCAGTTTGGTGAACGATGGACCGGTTACAATTTGGATCGATACAAAGGAGAAAGAGTGATTCGGTTTCCGGAATTCGCGGACCGTTTAATTATAGTATTTACTTCATTATCGTAAACCACCTCTAAAAATGACAATCAAGGAACTACAGGCTACAGTGGACGGTTGGATCAACGACCATGGCGTTCGGTACTTCAATGAAATGACCAATACGGCTTTACTTATGGAGGAGGTCGGTGAAGTAGCTCGTGTCATGGCGCGGACGTACGGAGAACAATCTCGTAAGCCGTCGGATGAAGGAAAGCAATTGGCCGACGAGCTGGCGGATGTCTTGTTTGTGCTCACCTGTATTGCCAATCAGACGGGTGTGGACCTGACGGAAGCAGTTCGTGCGAACCTTGAAAAAAAGACCCAAAGGGACCGTGATCGCCATAAAGGCAACGAAAAGCTACGCTAATCCGTTGGCTACTAATGAGTTTATTTGATAAAATCGTATCTTGTACGTACGAATCGTCTCATTCATGAAATTACGTCTGCTAGTAACGGCTATCCTGCTTATTCCGATTGTCGCCTTTTCTTCCACGAATTGGGTGGGAATTTCCTCGGATGTACCTGCAACGTCAACCACTCGTGTGATCAGTCAGCAAGGTGATGAAACCGTGTTGTTCATTCGCGTGGAAGGCTTCAGTCAGCAGCCGGTAATGACACCTCGTGGTGCTGCCGTTGTTTTGTCAGTGCCGGGAGGTTCTACTTCGTTAGATGCTGCTGCGCCGGATCTTCCCAAACTTATTGCACCGCTGATTGTTCCGCCGGGTGCTGAAATGGAAGCAGAAGTTATCAGTTCGTCGTTCCGTGATTTTTCCGGGATGGATATCGCACCTTCTAAGGGTAATCTGTACCGCGACCAGGATCCAGCGGCTGTTCCTTATTCGTATGGAACGGCTTACGCAAACGATGCCTTTTATCCGGGCGAAGTGACCCGCCTGCAAGCACCGTATGTTTTACGTGATTTTACCGGACAGACGCTCGTGGTTCAGCCATTTCAGTACAATCCTGTCACTAAAAATCTTCGTGTTTATTTTTCGATGACGGTAAAAGTAAAGCCGAAGTCTTCAAGGAATACTTGGCGTGTCGCAGCGCCATTGGCAATGGATATTACCTACGCTCCGATTTACGCCAGCCATTTTCTTAATTACAATTCCTTCAATTATACACCGCTTTACGATGCCGGCCGTATGCTGGTCATCTCAGATAGTGCGTTACTGCCGCTGATGCAGCCGTTTGTTGTCCATAAGAACAAAATGGGTCAGCGTACAGACATCGTTTCTGTGAGTACCATTGGAAATTCTGCTTCACAAATCAAATCGTATATCGAGCAGGAATATTTCACCAACGGACTCACCTTCGTGTTATTGGTAGGAGACGATATTCAGGTGGTCACCAACCCAACACCTTCCGGAGATTCGGATCCGTCGTACGGATACATGTTGGGCAATGACTCCTATGCCGAAGTTATTGTCGGTCGATTCTCTGCGAATGATTCCGCAGAACTGGTTACCCAAGTACGTCGTACGATTGATTATGAAATGGCTCCAGTCGACGGTGCTACATGGCATAAGCGTGCCATTTGCGTAGCCTCTGATCAGGGGCCGGGTGATGATAACGAAATGGATTTCGAACATGCGCGGTTGATGCGTCAGGATCTGATGAATTACACCTATGATTTGGTCGATGAATTGTACGACGGTTCGCAAGGACTTTCCGATTCAACCGGCGATCCAACTTCGTTAGATATGGTCGCTGCAATCAATGATGGTCGTGGCTTGATTACTTACACCGGACATGGAAGCACTTCAGGTTGCTCAACGACGGGATTCAATCTTAATAATCTGCAACAGCTGGTGAATTTTGATCAGCTCCCTTTCTTTTGGTCGGTTGCTTGTGTAAATGGCAATTTCACGAATGCTACTTGTCTCGCTGAAGGCTTGTTGCGTTCAACGGATTCCACGGGTCGCGCCCGCGGTGCTATTGCCACCTTGATGTCGACCATCAACCAATCCTGGGATCCGCCGATGGATGGTCAGGATGAGATGGTGGATCTATTGGTAGAAGCCTATCCGGCGAATATCAAGCGTACCTTCGGCGGATTGTCCGTAAACGGCTGTATGCACATGAACGATGTATATGGATCGGCCGGTGCGGAAATGACCGACACCTGGACGTGCTTTGGTGATCCTTCGCTCAATGTTCGTACCACAACGCCGTTACCGCTCGCTGTAACGCATCCGGCTGATGTGCTGGAGACCTCGGTAGGATTGCAGATCGGCGTGAATGTCGACAGTGCACTCTGCTGCCTCAGTCTTCGTGATTCCATTATGTCCACATCCTGGTCGTTGTTGGGTGCGGCGTTTTTCACGTACAGCGGATTAACCATTGGCGATACGCTGGACTTGACCGTCACGGGCTACAACCGGATACCTTACACTGCGCGTATTCCGGTGCTGCCGGTCAATACCGGTATCAATACACTTGAAACCGATCGTCGAATTCAAATTTATCCTAATCCGGCACACGACCGATTGACGATATCGCTCGAGCTATTATCGGCGAATGATGTCCGTATTGAGTGCTGGAACGTACTTGGTCAGTCCATTAAATCGCTAACTACGCTAAAGCAGGCTGCGGCCGGCGATTATACTTTTACTTACGATCTTTCCTGGTTAGAAAGAGGCGTATATCAAGTGCGCGTGGTGGAAGGAGCCAACGTGACCGTACGTCAAATCGTGCTTCAGTAAACCGGTAATTAAGGCTAAGCTCTTAAAAAGTCCCGCTAATCGCGGGACTTCTTTTTTTTCTTCGGATCCTTTTCTGCATGAAAATAGTAGCGAAGATCTGCGGTCAAATAGCTGCCGGAGAGTTGCGTGAACGAACCGGTTTCCACTGTCCCCTCCCGGTAGATGATGCTGTTGGTGAATACTTCGCTGAACGGACGATGGTAGGTAGCTCCAAGGTAAATGGCACCGGAACGATACGTGCGGTATTCCCAGCCGATGTTGGCATTCAGGGAAGGTTCTACGGAATGTTTTTTGATCGCAAACTGCTCGTAATTATCGTTAAAGGTACGCACGCTGCTGGCGAAGGCATCCAGTCCGACGCCCATCGAAGCATTCATAAATACTGCTTCACCGAGCTGAATGAATGCCAGTATAGAAATCGGCACTTCGTAACCCACGAGGGTAAATCCATCCGTAAAAAATTTCGAGGAATCGGTTATGGAATAATCGTAATTACGTTTTACATAATTGATGCCGATTTCGGCGGAGAGTAATTCGGTGATACCGCGACGGATCACCATGCCTCCGCTGAAGCCGCGCTGCAGGCCAAGCGTAAAATCGATGTTATCGACCGATTGCTGCTCTTCTCCGGTGCCAAGAAATTCAAGGGGAAAAATCGGACGGTAACATATTCCGACGCTTGTGGTCCGTTGCTGAGCGTTAACAGGCTGCAAACAGCCCAGTACCAGCAAGAGGAGTAAGTGGCCGGCAACTAATAAAGAAAGGTGCTGTTTCAACGGGCGCATCACGTTGTACTTCCTGTTAATCCAGGAAACGTAATTTATCCAGGAAGTTCATCATCACCACCCAGTATTCTTCGCTGCCTTTGGAAGTAGACCAAAGTACTTTGGAGCCGTGATCGCCGGCATCCTTTGGCACATATTGTGTTTTGAGGACAGATCCTGCCGGTGCGATGAGTGCTTTGACCGTCGGTGCTTCAGCCCGAGAGGAAACCGCCAACAAGGGCTTAGAGAATCCTTTCATACTTTTCTTGACAAAGTTTTTGTCGGTGAAATATTCGCCCGGGCTGAAAGCGATTACGGCAAGTACTTTAGCATTTCCGTTGGCCAGTTTCAGGGCAAGGGAGGCAGAGTAAGAGCTGCCGACGAGGATGATCTGTTTGTTGTATTTGGCATAGAGGTAATCGACGGCGGCGACTAGATCCTGTTCGGCATCTTCAAGTTTCGGGTTCAGTCCTTTGTTGCGTGCTTCCATTGCCGTTTGGTTCTTTACGCCGTTGACTTCATCACCCACGCGCTGATCGATCGCCAGGCAGTTGAAACCGAATTTATTCAGTCGAAGTGCTGTCTCACTGTATTCTCCACGGCTAAAACGGTTCTGATGACACAGCAGCATGACCGGCATATTCTCATTTACCGGATACCACTCGGCAGTGATGGTCAGGTTATCCTTGGAAGGGAATGTCACGGTGAGTTGAGCGCTGGATTCAGAGGGTGTGATCAGGTCGCAAAGCAGCAATAAAAGGAGCAGGTATCTCATTGTCGGTAGGCTTTCGAACACGAAGTTAGGAAAATAGCAGTAAATCAGTACGTGAAGGTCGGTGGAGGACGATGAAGCGAAACAATTTATCACGCCAATATCCGTCCGGATTTTACGTTTACAAGTAACATGTGTATGTTAACAAGTACACCTGCGGTCGGCCGATGGCCTGCATGAACCCGGTAAATTTGTTAGCTATTAAAGATAACTGTGCTTATGCTCCTCGGATTATTGCTTCAAATCAATGCGTCCTCCACTGCAACTCCA
>CAINVI010000139.1 GCA_903854075.1 Candidatus Pollutiaquabacter sp.
ATCGATACGATGGTATGAACCGAAAGTACTAGAGGAGTTGAAAGACCAGCAAGTACTAAAGAAACTTCTTCAAAACGAGACCATTGTTTCGCCGAACCACTCCATCCGAAACTAAGGATGTTATAAATCTTTCTCATTCTAGGTTTCATCTGACGATCACGCACTGTTGCAAAGTCAGGAATTAATCCAGTATACCAGAATACAAGTGATACCGAGAAATAAGTAGAGATTGCGAATACATCCCAAAGTAAAGGTGAGTTAAAGTTAACCCATAAAGAACCAAACTGATTTGGAAGTGGAAGTACCCAATATGCACACCAAACACGTCCCATGTGCATTACAGGAAATAATGCTGCACAAATAACCGCGAAAATTGTCATCGCTTCAGCAGAACGGTTGATTGACATTCTCCAACGTTGACGGAACAATAGGAGTACGGCTGAAATCAAAGTACCAGCGTGACCGATACCTACCCACCATACGAAATTGGTGATATCCCAAGCCCAACCTACTGTTTTGTTATTACCCCAAACTCCAATCCCAGTTCCAATAGTGTATGCAAAACAACCTACACCCCAAAGTGCAAGTAAAGATGCTATCGTAAAAACTATTTTAAATAGTCTATTTGCTTTTCCCTCAATAGGTCTAGATATATCCTCTGAAATTTGGTGATATGTTTTCTCACCTAAAATTAAGGGTTGTCTTACTGTGGGTGTTGAATGATGTTCCATATCTTCTCGATGCTGTAGCGAATAAATTAAGCCTCGTTGGCAGATTTGTTACGAATTTTAGTCAGGTAGAATACAGAAGGTTGTGTTCCTACTTCCTCTAGAAGTTGATACTTACGCTCATTATTCCATGCCTTGCGAACTTCCGATTGTTGATCATTGAAATCTCCAAAAGTAATTGCATTTGTAGGGCAAGCTTGCTGACAAGCTGTTTTAATTGAACCGTCTTTTGGACGGCTGCTATTTTTCTTTGATTCAAGTTTACCTGATTGTATACGTTGAATACACATGGAGCACTTTTCCATTACACCTCGTGAACGAACGGTAACATCTGGATTTAGTACCATTTTACCTAAATCATCGTACATGTTGAAATCAAATTCAACATTTTCGTTATAACGGAACCAGTTGAATCGACGCACTTTGTATGGACAGTTATTTGCGCAATAACGTGTTCCGATACAACGATTGTAAGTCATTTGGTTTAAACCTTCCAAACTATGCGTTGTGGCCAAAACAGGACAAACTGTTTCACAAGGAGCATGATTACAATGCTGGCACATTACAGGTTGGAATACCACTTCTAAAGTATCTGAAGAAGATGGTACTTCCATTTTCAGGAATTTATCAATTGCGCCAACTCCATTTTTCTCAGCAACATCTTCGTTCATGTCTGAAGAATAGTAGCGGTCAATACGCATCCAATGCATTTCGCGGCTTCTGCGAACTTCATCTTTTCCTACAACTGGAACGTTGTTTTCTGCAGTACAACTAATAACGCAAGAACCACAACCAATACAAGAATTTAGGTCGATCGCCATATTCCAGAAATGGTTAGTATTCTCGAAGTTACCCCATAAATCTAATTCTTTAGCTGATGCCTTACCTTCAATTTTAGTATTGGTTAGGTTCGTAGCATAAAGTAAATCTTCGTTTCCTGCTTTAGAATCTTTTTTGTATTCTTCCAATGTCGCTTCTTTCACAATCTGACGACCCATCATGGTATGATGTGTTTGAGTTGCAGCGATATGGTATTTAGCTTTACTTTCAGAAACAGTAATTCCTGAAGCATTGTATTGGAATGTATTATCGTTAAACGTTACAAACGGGAATGCATTAGCACCTATTCCATTTGCTGTTTTTCCTGAAGCAGTTCTTCCGTATCCAAGCGCAATTGCTATAACTCCTTTTGGAATTCCTGGTTGAGCAACCACTGGTAATTGAACTGAAGTAGTGCCCGATTTAATTTCAACTACGTCGGATTCTTGTTCTTGTCCCATTAACGTATTGAATCCTTTTTCCTTCATTTCTTCCGGATTCATCAATACGTAATTATCCCAAGTTACTTTAGTGATTGGGTCAGGAAGTTCTTGTAACCAAGGATTGTTTGCTTGATTACCTGTACCGGCTCCTGTTTTTTGATAAATGACCAATTCGATTCCAGATGTTTTTCCAGCTTTTGTTACAATTGCTGAAGCGACACTGGTAATATCTGTATTTACAATTGCAACTGGAGTTGTTGCAACAACAGGTATAATTTTAATTGATTCAGAAGCAGCAGACTTTACTAATGGCTCAGCGACAGTATTTACCGGAGTTGCACTAGCCATAACACCATCATGTAATGATTTATGCCAAAAATCGATGAATGTTGTGTATCCAGAAGAAGATGGGAAAATAGTTGTTTCCCAAATCTTTGAAATATAATCGTGTGCATTTATTGTGTTACCAGCCCAATTTAACAAACTCTCAAGTACTTGACGAGATTTGAACAATGGGTTTATGGTTGGCTGCCCAAGAGTGAAATGTCCTTTTCGTGGATTTGCATCTAACCAAGATTCTAAGAAGTGGTGGTCAGGAGCTATAATTTTACATGCAGCTGCAGTTTCGTCTACCCGGTCGGAGAAAGAAACTGATAAACTTACTTTAGAGAGAGCATCTTTAAATGCTGCACCATTGGGTAGAGAATAAACAGGATTTACGTTGTGAATTAGTACAGCAGATATTTTGCCTGCTACCATTTCAGAAACGAAAGTATTTACTGCTAAATCATTTCCTTGGCGAGTAAAATCTTCAACATTCTTGTTGATAGAAGTTCCATAAGAACCAAGATGTGTGTTGATTGCATTTACAACTTGTTGAATATGTGCATCGTTAATGCCACAAACAACTAATGCTTTCCCTTTTCTAGCATTTAATTCTTTAGCCAATTCAACAATAGCTGAATCTTTTGCATCTAAACTTTTAGAAGGAAGGTTATTCCCAGTTAGTTTATTATAAAGATTGATTACAGCTAGACCAATTTGAGATGGTTTTAAAGCAATTCTTTTATCAGCATTTGAACCTGTAACACTTAAATTTGATTCAATTTGAAAGTGGCGAGACATTTTTTTCTCGTCTTTATTCAATTTTCTTGTTGATGAATATTGACGAGAATGCTCAACTGGACTTAACCAATTTGTTAAGAAATCACATTCAATACCAACTACTATTTCTGCATTTTCGAAATTGTAAGTAGGGATAAATGATTTTCCAAATGAAGCTAGATTAGCATCGGTGATACCTTTATACGATATGGTATCGTATGTAATAACTTGAGAGGTAGGATATTTTGTGGTGAATTCTGCAATAGCAGCTTTCATGGAAGGACTGATGATCGTAGAAGTAAGGATTCGGATAGCCCCTCCAGCTGCTGCAATTCCTGCTAATTTTGAAGAAACTTCCGCATCAACAGCTTTCCAATCGATGTCTTTACCATTAAACATTGGCCCTTGGATACGAGCACTGTCGTATAATGAAAGAACAGATGCTTGAACACGAGCATGAGAACCACCTTTTGTAATGGAACAAAGTTCGTTACCATCCACTTTAATTGGACGGCCTTCACGTGTTTTAACTAAAACTCCTGCAAAGTCATTACCGTCCCAATACGTTGATGCATAATAATTAGCAACGCCAGGAGTAATTTCTTCTGGTTTGTTAAGATAAGGGATTGCCTTGCGAACTGGTGTTTCACATGCAGCTAAAGATGCAGCGGTAACACTAAATCCTAGGAATTTTAAAAAATCTCTACGGTTTGTTGATGTATCAACGATGCTTTCGTCACCGAGGAATTTATCAACCGGAAGGTCTTCTGCAAATTCATTTTGCTGAAGCTTTACGAACTCAGGTGTACCTTGAAGTTCTTCTATTCCTTTCCAGTATTTCTTCGAATTGCTCATACTTCGTAAAAGTCCGGGTTATGCAGGATGTTGTGAATCAATAATGACATTTAGAGCATTCCAAACCTCCGATTTTTCCAATCGTAAATTTGTCGCCTTTTTTATATGCAGGATCATTAACGAATTGCTTGTGAAGCTCTTCGTAATATTTATTGTCTTTGTAATCAACTTCTGTTTTGCGGTGACAATCAATACACCATCCCATTGTAAGTGGTGAATTTTGTTTCACAACAGCCATTGAATCTACAGCACCGTGACATTGTGTACATTCAATTTTACCTACTTTAACGTGTTGGCTGTGATTGAAATAAACGTGATCAGGAAGATTATGAACTCGTATCCATTCGATAGGCTTTTTATTGGGTCCATACACGCGTGTTTCTGGATTATAATCCAATGCTGCGTATATTTTCTTTATTTCCTCCTTACCTGAAACCGCACCTTCTTGGATATAAGCATGGCAATTCATACACACATTGGCTGAAGGAATATTAGCATGTTTCGATTTTTCTACGCCGCTGTGGCAATAAACACATGCAATTTGATTTTGTCCAGCATGAATTTCGTGAGAAAACTTAATAGGTTGTTCTGGAGCGTATCCCTGATAAACACCTATTCCCATTAATCCGTCCCAACCTTGTTTTAATGACCAAGTAACTATGAGTAATCCAATAATAGCAACTATTTTTTTGTTTTGAGAAGCCCAAAGACGGAATGATTGGTATGGGCTTAATACTGGTTTGATTTCAGTAACAATACCCTGTTTTTCGTCAACTAGAGACTTTAAAGATTTATTAACCGTTCCAAGAACTCTGATAAGAATAATTAGAATTAAACCAACTACAAGTAATATATAAAAATAAGTATCGCTGTTGGTTTCGCTATCTCCTGATCCAGCTACTGCTGTTTTTGCATCTGCTGTTGTTGCAACTGGAGCATCTCCACCTTTATCAGCCCAATCAATAACTGCTATAATTTCAGCATCAGATAATGCTTGTGCAGGCATTATTGATTTACCGTATTGCTCATAAAGTTTATTTGCATAGGCATCTCCTGTTTTTAGGAACTCGGTTGAGTTCTTAACCCATGAGATTAGTTTTGCTTCATCAGTCCAACGGGCACGAATTCCCTTAAGGCCTGGTCCAACTAATTTTTGGTCGGTTGGTTTATGGCAGGAAGCACAATTTCCTTTGAACAACTTAGCACCATCTTGAGCGAAAGTTGAGGAAGATGTAATTGCGACAGTAAAACATACTGCCAAAAATCTTAATATGTTTGAACGGAATAGATGCATAGACCAGCAAGGATGAATCCTATTTTAG
>CAINVI010000140.1 GCA_903854075.1 Candidatus Pollutiaquabacter sp.
CGTATGAACGACGTGCCGGTTTTTCCTCACGATCACCGTACGAACGACGTGCCGGTTTTTCCTCACGATCACCGTACGAACGACGTGCCGGTTTTTCATCACGATCACCGTACGAACGACGCGGACGGTCGTCGCCGGAGCGCGATACACGTGGACGTGCCGCGCCTTCGGCCCTTACACCGCGTTCCTGGCGGCCTTCTTTTTCCGAATCTCCTCGCGAAATACCGGAATTATTACCTTTTGGTCGAAATCCGGGCTTTGAAGTACGGTCTCCTCCTCTGCTTCCGGTGCCTTTACGGCCGGTAGCTCCTCTGCCAATTTTACGCATGATGATGGGTTTGAGTGCGCAAGATAGTCATTTTCAGCGAGTAGTCCATGAATGTGCGGCTACTGCACTCCGGAAACGTTGGCCTTCACGACTTTACACCAAATTCGCTTACATCGGATAAAATGCGTCTTCCACGTGTTCAATTCGCGTGCAACTGGCATTATGGATGACTATGACAATGTCAAAGCGTCCTTGTTCCAGCGACTTATACCCCTTTAAGAAGCTGTTGGCTAATCGTACTATCTGACGTTGCTTGGACAGCGGAACCAATTGTACAGGCTCCGTCAGGTAAGCAGATTCTCGTGTTTTCACCTCCACAAAAACCATCATATTTTGATGACGTGCGATGATATCCAGTTCACCTTGTCCGATACGGTAATTACGATGCAGAATGGCGAAACCCTTTTCTCTTAAATACTCCGCCGCCAGCTCCTCCCCTTTTTTACCCAACTCCGTCTTCGCTGACGTCAGTGTTGTGGTCATGCATGAAAAGTCAGTTCCATTTTATCACCGACTGAAAGTGTCGCTTCCCGTCCCAATAAAATTGGATAGTTGTTGGGTAAATGTCCGCCCGGAAAACCGAATACTACCGGATAGTCGTATTCGGCTACCGCCTCACGGATTATCTCTTCAGCTGTTCGGCCAAAAGGAATCGTATTGTCTTTCATTTCTGTCATGCCGCCAACAATCAACCCTTTCAACTTACTCAACTTGCCGTTACGTTTCAGGTTCATCATCATGCGATCGATATGGTACAAGTACTCGTCGAGGTCTTCCAGAAAAAGTATTTTTCCTTCCGTATCACTATCGGATGGAGAGCCAAGCAAGGAATAGAGCATGGATAAATTACCACCCGTCAATACGCCTTTGGATTTTCCTTTACGATTGAGAGTACCGATATTTCCTTTGGGCGTCCAGGTGTAACGCAATCGCTGACCAAAGAGCGTATCTTTCAATACTTGCAGACACGCTGCGGAGAGTTTGGGGAAATTGAGCGCCATCGGTGCATGGAGGGTTTCCATTCCAAGATGTCGCTGAATATGGCTGTGTAAAACAGTCACATCACTAAAACCGATTATCCATTTAGGATCCTTGACAAAACGCTTCCAGTCCAATCGGTCCACAATACGCACGGTACCATATCCGCCGCGGGCGAATAAGATTGCCTTCACCGTTTTGCTGTTAAGTGCTTTTTGTAAGTCAGCAGCACGATCTTCATCGGAACCCGCGAATTGCCGATCGTCTTTATACAGGTTCTTTCCCGGTTGGACATTCAATCCCCACGACTTCAACAGGTCAATGGCCGGTTTCATCTCTATACGGCTCACCTTCCGGGCGCTCGCCACGATAGCTACGGTGTCGCCAGGCTTTAGAAAATTTGGTCGAATCATATTGTTACCTTTGCGTTTCTTGCATCTGAAACGCTACCTTCAAAAATTCAGGATTCAAAATTCGGAGGAAGTAACAGATCTGACAACCAATAAATGAAACTAAACGGCTGAGATTTGAACAATCGGTAAATATTCCTGCACCGACTCACCTCCGCCTGTAACTGACTACCAGCTGTATGTCCCGTCACCTCGTCACTGCCGCTTTACCCTACGCCAACGGACCTGTCCATATCGGGCATCTGGCGGGCGCCTATCTGCCATCGGATATCTACGTTCGTTACTTGAGAGCGAACGGAGAAGACGTTGTTTTCATCTGTGGTTCCGACGAGCACGGTGTTCCAATTACGTTACGCGCCAAGAAAGAAAACATCACGCCACAGCAAGCCGTTGACAAATACCACGAAATCATTAAGAAAAGCTTCGCTGATTTCGGCATTTCGTTCGATATCTATCATCGTACATCCGACAAATTACATCACGATACGGCGGCCGGATTTTTTAAAACATTGTACGAAAAGGGCGAATTCATCGAGGAAGAAAGCGAACAGTATTATGATGAAGAGGCCGGAATGTTTCTGGCCGACCGATACATTACAGGCACCTGTCCAAACTGCAGTAATCCCGGAGCGTACGGCGACCAGTGTGAAAAATGCGGGAAAAGTCTTTCGCCACGCGACCTCCTGAATCCGCACTCACAACTGAGCGGTAAAGCCCCGGTGTTGCGCAGCACGAAACACTGGTACCTTCCACTGGATCGTTACCAAAAAGAATGGCTCGAGAAATGGATAATTAGTCACAAGAACGACTGGAAAGTCAACGTTTACGGCCAATGTAAATCGTGGCTCGACCAAGGGCTTCAACCACGCGCCGTTACCCGTGACCTGGATTGGGGTGTTCCTGTACCCTTACCAGACTCCAAAGGAAAAGTACTGTACGTTTGGTTCGATGCACCGATCGGTTATATCTCCGCAACGAAAGCACTTTTTGCGAAGCGCAATGACCCGAACGGTTGGGAAAAATACTGGAAGCAGCAAGACACAAAACTTGTGCATTTCATTGGCAAGGACAACATCGTGTTCCATTGCATCATTTTCCCGGCCATGCTGAAAGCACACGGCGAGTACATTCTGCCGACCAGCGTTCCTTCGAATGAATTCCTCAACCTTGAAGGAGATAAAATTTCCACCTCCCGAAATTGGGCGGTTTGGTTGCATGAATACCTCAACGATTTCCCTGGCAAGGAAGACGTGTTACGCTATGTGCTTTGTGCCACGGCGCCGGAAACCAAAGACAACGATTTCACCTGGAAAGATTTTCAGGCGCGCAACAACAGCGAGCTGGTAGCTATCCTAGGGAATTTCGTCAACCGCACGCTGGTGCTGACACAGAAATACTATAACGGAACCGTACCTGCGCGCGGCCATTTGCAACCCGTTGATGAAGCCTGTCTAGCTGCCATGAAAGCTGCGCCTGTCAAAATAGGCGACAGTATTCGGGCCTTCAAATTCCGGGATGCGCTCTTTGATTTGATCGACTTATCGCGTACGGGCAACAAATACCTCGCCGATACCGAACCGTGGAAATTGCACGCTACAGATCCGCAACGTGTAGCAACTATTCTGGCCATTTCACTGGAGCTCACGGCACAACTGTCGGTGTTGATGGAACCTTTCTTGCCCTTCACGGCAACTACATTGCGGGAAATGCTACAGCTGAAAACGGTAGCATGGAATCAGCTCGGTAAGAGTGACCTGTTACCGGCCGGACACCAGCTGGGAACACCCGGATTGCTCTTTGAAAAAATCGAAGATGATGTGATAGAACATCAGATAGCCAAGTTGGCCGCATCCAAGGCTTTAAACGAACAAGCCTCCAAGACTCTACCACCTCAAAAAGCATCAACTAGTTTCGACGACTTTCAAAAGATGGATATACGGATCGGAACCATCCTGGCCGCCGAGCGCGTACCGAAAACGGATAAGTTGCTCAAGCTGACTATTGATACGGGTATTGACCGACGCACCGTAGTCTCTGGCATTGCTGCATCTTATGAGCCCGAAAACATTATTGGCCAGCAAGTTACATTACTTGCCAACCTGGAGCCTCGAAAGATCAAAGGAATTGAATCCCACGGCATGATCCTGATGGCTGAAAATCAGGCCGGTGAATTGGCTTTTGTTGCTCCGGTCAAGCCGATGGATAATGGCGGATCGGTACGGTAAATTCATCAACTCCCGAAAAATGGGACAATTAACCCCATAATACGGCAAAATTGCGAAGAAAACCGACACCATAAAGATAAGTTGGTTGGTACGCGCTAATTTCTTATCTTTGCAAAGCAAAATGATAGTTAAAGAGGGGACGGCAGTCCCCTTTTTTATTGCCCAAATGAACCTGCAACAGCAAATACAAGCACTGGTCGAAGAAAAGATTGCCGGAACGGACAATTACCTGGTAGAAATCAAGGTTTCTCCGTCCAAGATCACCGTTATTCTTGATCATCCGAGAAGCCTGAACCTCGACGAATGTGTTGCGGTCAGCCGCTACCTGCACGAGCAACTGGAAACTTCCAATGTTTTTGAAAAACACGAACTGGAAGTATCCTCCCCGGGCATGGAAGAACCGCTCAAAGTATTACCGCAGTACCACAAACGGTTGAACCATCGCGTCAGTGTCCTGCAGTTCGATGGCATGAAGCGCACCGGTCTACTGAGAGCAGCCGATGAACACGGAATCCTTTTGGACGAAGAGTACACGATCAAAGAAGGTAAAAAGAAGACGATCGGACACCGCGAGGTAACGATCAGCTATGATCAAATAAAAGAAACCCGAGTAATATTCTCTTTCGATAAAATCAATTCACCATCATGAAAAAGACAGTAACCCGTAACGAACACACCGAATTGGTCGACGCGTTCTCAGAGTTCAAGGACCTGAAGAATATCGATCGCGCCAGTATGATGAGCATCCTGGAGGACGTGTTCAAGAACATGATCAAGAAGAAATATGGCACTGCCGACAACTTCGATATCGTGATCAACACGGATAAAGGAGACCTCGAAGCGTTCCGTAACCGACTGATTGTCGACGACGGGCAGGTTGAAGATCCCAATACCCAAATTGAATATTCCGAAGCCGTCAAAGTAGAGCCTGACTTCGAAGTCGGTGAAGAGGTGTCTGAAAAAATCCGTTTTTCGGACTTCGGACGCCGTGCCGTACTGGCTGCCCGTCAAAACCTGATGGCTCGCGTACAGGAACTGGAGAAAGAAGGCATCTTCCAGAAATATAAAAACCGTGTTGGTGAAATCATGACCGGCGAGGTGTATCAGGTATGGAAAAAAGAAATGCTCATCATGGATGATGAAGGCAACGAACTTATCCTGCCAAAAACCGAACAGATCTCCACTGATTTCTTCAAGAAAGGCGATGCAGTTCGCGCCGTCGTTCTTCGTGTAGAAATGCTGAACGGTACGCCACGTATCATTCTATCCCGTACCTCCCCGCTGTTCCTCGAAAAACTGTTTGAACTGGAAGTTCCTGAAGTGTTCGACGGACTGATCACCATCAAAAAGATCGTGCGTGAGCCGGGCGAGCGTGCCAAAGTAGCGGTAGAAAGTTATGACGACCGTATCGATCCAGTGGGTGCATGTGTGGGTATGAAAGGTTCCCGTATCCACGGTATCGTACGTGAATTACGCAACGAAAACATCGACGTCATCAACTACACCACCAATACCATGCTGTTCATCTCCCGTGCACTCTCTCCGGCAAAGATTACCAGTATCAAACTCGATGAAGATAAAAAACGTGCATCCGTATTCCTTAAGCCCGATCAGGTTTCCCTAGCCATCGGAAAAGGCGGACACAATATTAAACTGGCTGGTAAACTTTCCGGATATGAAATCGACGTGTTCCGTGAATCAGACGAAGACACCGATGACGTAGATTTGGATGAATTCACCGACGAGATCGAACCGTGGATCATCGATGAATTGAAAAACATCGGATGTGATACGGCGAAAAGTGTACTGGAACTTCCAATTGAAGACCTGGTAAGCCGCACCGACCTTGAGGAAGAAACAATCAAGGAAGTGATCCGCATCCTGAAGTCAGAATTCGAATGAGACCGGTGATTACCTCCACGGCTATGCTGACATCCAGCTGAGCCCGAGGCGCCCTGCGGGAGGGCGCCTCCGATAAAACCTCCCGCACAACAACGACACATGGCAGAAGAAAAAACAATACGTCTCAGTAAAGCGATCAAAGAATTCAACCTTTCGATGGACCACATCGTGGACTTCCTGTCGAAGAAAGGCATTCAGGTCGAGAGCAATCCCAACACCAAACTTCCGGGAGATGCTTATTCTTTATTGCAGAAAGAATTCCAGGGCGATAAAATCCTGAAAGAAGAAGCGCAGCAGCTAACGCAAACCAAACTGAAGCGCGAAACGCAGGTGGTTCTTGATGCATCTACGACCAAGAAGTCTTCCTCTAAGAAAGACGACGAGTCGTCGGAGATACTCATCAAGAATGTCACTGTCGCAGATTTTCTTGGAACGGACAAAAAGAAAAAAGCAGAACCTTCCGAAACTCCGGAAGAGAAAAAGCCTAAAGCGGTAAAATCAAAAGAGGAAGATGTCATCAAGGCCAAAGCCGACAAGGTAGATGGTCCGAAAGTGCTAGGAAAGATTGACATTGGCGCCGATGAACTAAAAACTGAAAAGAAGAAGTCTACGCGTAAGAAAAAAGACGAAGCCACTGCGGAAGAGCCGGTAACCCCGGAAGTACCGGAAGTGGTAGCCGCCGTTGTGCCGGAAACTCCAGTGGTGGAACCCGTTGTTCCTACAGCCACTAACGTTGAACTTCCGGTGGAAAACGAGACGAAAGAGGATGGAGATGATAAAGTACACCGCGTCCAGATTGAAAAGCTGACCGGTCCGACGGTTCTTGGTAAAATTGATTTACCGGAAGCGCGTAAAAAACCGGTAGCTTCCTCCGCAACAGGAGCTGATAAAGGCGAGAAAAAGAAACGGAAACGCACCGAGCGCAAAGGCGGCGGTCAACCGATTCCGCAAGACAAGCGCGGCACAGCGGCTCCGGGAGCTCGTGGCGGTCGCAAGGATGTAGCTTCAACCGATCAGCGCACAGAACTGACCGACAAAGAAATTCAGGAGAAGATCAAAGCCACGCTGGCTCGTCTGAGTGGAGCCGGCAAGTCGAAGTCTTCCAAAATGCGTAAACAGCGTCGCGAAGAGCGCGCGGAAGAACGTGAACAGCTTGCTGCCGAAGAGTCCGGCAAAAAAGTAATCAAGGCAACAGAATTCGTTACGGCGAATGAACTGGCCAAATTGATGGACGTTCCGGTAACGAATATCATTTCCACGTGCATGTCGCTCGGCATGTTCGTATCGATCAACCAGCGACTGGATGCAGAAACGCTGACTGTTGTTGCCGGCGAATTCGGTTACACGGTAGAATTCGTATCGGCGGAAGTACAAGACACGATTCTTCAGGAAGAAGACACTCCGGAAGATATGATATCGCGTTTCCCAATCGTCACCGTTATGGGTCACGTCGATCATGGAAAGACCAGCCTGCTGGACTATATCCGTAAAGCTAACGTTATCGCCGGTGAAGCAGGCGGTATCACCCAGCACATTGGTGCATACAATGTGGAGCTTGAAAACGGCAAACACATCACCTTCCTGGATACACCGGGTCACGAGGCGTTCACCGCTATGCGTGCACGCGGTGCTAAAGTGACGGACGTCGCCATCATCGTGATCGCAGCCGACGACAGTGTCATGCCTCAAACCGTGGAAGCTATCAACCACGCGCAGGCTGCAGGTGTTCCGATGGTCTTTGCTATCAACAAGGTAGATAAGCCGGAAGCGCAACCTGAACGCATTAAGGAACAATTGGCCAAAATGAATATCCTGGTAGAAGACTGGGGTGGTAAATACCAGTGTCAGGAAATTTCTGCCAAGAAAGGTATGAATGTCGAGCAACTGCTCGAAAAAGTTTTGCTGGAAGCAGAAATGCTGGATTTGAAAGCGAATCCGACGCGCCGGGCGAATGGCACTGTCATCGAATCTTCGCTCGACAAAGGACGTGGCTACATTATGACCGTACTGGTTCAGGGTGGTACGCTGCGTGTCGGCGATGTTTTGATTTCCGGTTGCTACAGTGGTCGTGTGAAAGCACTCTTCAACGAGCGCGGATTCCGCATCAAGGAAGCCGGTCCGGCTATGCCGGCACAGGTGCTCGGTATGACCGGTGCATCACAAGCCGGTGACTTATTCAATGTAATGGAAGACGAGCGCGAAGCGCGCGATATCGCCAACAAGCGTTTGCAATTGCAACGTGAACAGGGTATCCGTACTCGTAAGCATATCACACTCGATGAGATTGGTCGCCGACTTGCTATTGGCAACTTCAAAGAACTGAACGTAATCGTTAAAGGTGACGTGGATGGTTCCATCGAAGCACTTGCCGATTCCTTGCTGAAGCTTTCTACGAATGAAGTACAGGTGAACATCATCCATAAATCTGTCGGACAGATTACGGAATCGGATGTATTGCTAGCCTCTGCATCCAACGCTATCATCATCGGCTTCCAGGTACGTCCATCTGTCAATGCGCGCAAACTGGCGGAAACGGAAGAAATTGAAATCCGTCTTTACTCCGTAATTTACAAGGCGATCGAAGAACTCAAGCAAGCCATGGAAGGCATGCTGGCGCCGGAATTCCAGGAAAAAATCGTGGGTAATATTGAAATCCGCGAAACCTTCAAGATTCCTAAAGTTGGTACAATTGCAGGTTGTATGGTACTCGACGGAAAATTCAACCGCAATACCAAAGTGCGCGTCATCCGCGATGGTATCGTTGTATTCTCCGGCGAACTAGGATCTCTCAAGCGTTTCAAAGACGATGTGAAAGAAGTATCCGCCGGTTACGAGTGCGGATTAAGTATCCATAATTTCAACGACATCAAAACAAGTGATATCATTGAAGGATACGAGCAAGTTGCCGTAAAACGCACCTTGGCCTAATCAACCCATAGTCCTAAAAAAGGCGACGAGGAAATCCCCTGTCGCCTTTTTTTATTGAAAACTGCGGACCTTTTATCCTTTCCGATTTATTTGATCGACGGTAATTTGACGTCGTCCGGAACGACAAACGTTGTGGGGTATTCACCCTGAATCTTTTTCATGAATTGTAACGCATCAAAGCGGTTCCGAAAGTCGCCTACCCGGACTTTATAATTCGGTTGCTGATACGTGAGGTACGCCGGGTATTCCGGATATCTCGACGTGAAATCCAACTTGGTCTCCGAAGCTTTAGGGCGATTTCCACCAAAATAGATCTGGACACGATAACCGGGAACCACCGGATGCATGAGGTTGATCTTTTTCTGCTGATCAACGACAGCATCAAAACGGGCATCTTTTTCAATCACCAGCGTACTATCGGCATTCGACATCACCTCGCGTTGTTGCGCGGTAATCGGATAAGCCAGTGCAATGAATCCTACAATCAATAGCGATTTCATGAAACAAAGGTAGGGAGTATGGCTACTGGAACGAATAAGACGCTGAATTATTTTTCCTGCCCCGGTTGAAAACCGGAGTATTTCAGGGGTTGCCGACAAGTACAAAAAGGTACTTTTGCTACCAGTCACATCCACATGGACGTAGAATCCCTTCGTCAATATTGCCTAAACAAGCAGATGGTCACGGAAGAATTTCCGTTCGACGAAGTAACGCTGGTATTCAAAGTCTGCGGAAAGATCTTTCTACTGACGGGGCTCGACGCACCAGAACTGAGTTTCAATGTGAAATGCGACCCCAGCTTTGCCATTGAATTACGCGAAAAATACGCCTGCGTACAGCCTGGATATCATATGAATAAAACGATGTGGAATACCGTTACTGTAGACGGCACGGTTGCCGACCGGCACCTATTGGAATGGGTAGACCACTCCTATAACGAAGTCGTAAAAAAACTCCCTAAAAAAGAACAACTGCGCTTGAATCGCGTATAACCAGCATCAGCGACTATTCCATGAAAAAACTATTGAATTATTTCCTGCAAGGCTTGCTATTCGTAGTGCCGATTGTGGCCACCGTATGGATACTCGTAAAAGCCATTATGTGGATAGACGGTTTGCTGCCGTTTCAGGTTCCGATTCAACTACCGGGATTCGAAGAAATCGACATTCCGGGCCTTGGACTGATCACGATTTTCCTATTCATCGCTTTGATGGGCTTTATAGGATCGCGCTACATCCGCAACCCGCTCTTCTCCTACTTTGAGACGTTGATCGAAAAGGCGCCTTTGGCCAAATTGATCTATTCTTCTGTAAAAGATCTCATTCAGGCATTCGTAGGTGAAAAACGACGCTTTAACACGCCTGTCCTTGTCCGACTGGAAAAAGAATCCGACATCAATCGCATCGGTTTTGTTACGAAAGAAGATCTTACCGAACTGGGGATTGAATCTGACAAAGTTGCGGTATACCTTCCATTCTCCTATGGC
>CAINVI010000141.1 GCA_903854075.1 Candidatus Pollutiaquabacter sp.
AATTGTGTCCAATAGAGGCATGAATGATGATCAAGTCGGTATCTGAATAATTGTCGCCTAAAGCGATTTCCAGGCACTCGGTAATGCCACGACGGGAATTCACAATTCGCGTACTGGCGGAATGGAAGCTGAGCATAGTTGTTTTTGTTAATTAGTAGCTAAAAAACCCAAATACATGGGATAGTTCATCCCTTTTTGGTTGATTTATGGGATATGACCACTAATATTTAACAAATATGTCATCTTTAAAAATGACTTATGTCAGAAAATCGAACTAAAACTTACAAAACAGTGGAAAAAACCGATAATTTGACAAAGAAATCTACTAAAAGGCTTGAAAAAGGTGATTACTTCAAAAATCGGACTGTATTTTCCCTTAGTCCCTGTTCACCTTCTTACTTAACAAAATATGGCTTTCTACCAGTCCTTTACCTTTTAAATCAACGCTGCCTAATGATTTGAAATTATAATCATCACTCAACCGTATTTTAACAGCTTCGGTTACGTGAATAACATCGGGTTGTCCGGATGATTCCATGCGACTGGCCGTATTGACGACATCTCCCCACAAATCGTAGCTATATTTTCGTTTTCCTACTACACCGGCTACCACGGTTCCTGTGTGAACACCGATCCGAATGTGTAAATCATAGCCGTTATCTCGTGAATATTTACGGATGGCCTCAATGGCTGCCAATGCAAACTCCGCTACCTGCTGACAGTGTGTCGGACTCCGGTCAGGAACACCGCCAACCACCATGTAACAGTCGCCAATGGTTTTTATTTTTTCCAGATTAAACTGTTCCGCCAATTCATCAAATCTTCCGAAAATGTCGTTCAGCATATTTACCAGCTGACGCGGCGCCATCGTAGTCGACATTTGAGTAAACCCGACAATATCGGCGAAAAGTACAGTGACTTCCGGAAAGGTCTCTGCAATTTGTGCTTCCCCTTTTTTCAGACGGTCAGCAATCAATACCGGCAATATATTGTGCAAGAGTTTCTCGGAGTGTTCTTTTTGTTCGGAGATTGATTCAGCAAAGGCTTCGCTTTCGGATAATTTTTTTTCCGTCGCCGTTAATGCACCTGCTAATTGAGCGGTCATACCATCAATAGCAACAGACAATCTACCCAACTCATCGTTACGCTGGTCATTGATGCGTGTTTCCAGATGACCTTCGGTAATGGCTTGAACACTGTCCATCAATTTTCTTCCGCGTACCAACAGTTGTCGATAAAGTAGGAATGCAAAACCAATGAAGCATAGCAGCATGATGGCTGATGAAATTACCAAGAGTAGCAATAAATGGTCAGCTTGTTGATTCAATACCGTGGATTCTTCGTCAGAGCGTTGCTGTAATAGCACCAGGAATTTTCCAATAGGCTGCATGATTGCTGCTTTGAAGTGATGGTAGCTTCTTCCGTGCAACTGTTCTATGGCCCGAATACGGTCGGGGTGTGTAAGCCATTGCGGGTCACCCTTTGCGATAAGCGCCTGAACACTATTCATGGCTTCGTCTTCCAATCGGACGAGGTCGTTGGAAAGGTTTTGTGCATCTTTTAATAAAGCGAATTCACGAAGCGTGATGCCGGCTTCCTGCATACGTTCGTCCAGCGAAACGCCTTCTCCGGACATGACGGGTGGTGCCACCAGACTGTCGGCCAGCAAATTCCAGTACACCGGACTGTAATTTACTGGTGTGGGAATTTTTCCGTTACGGATGTCCAGTAATTGATTGTAGTAATTTCGAAAACGAATATCGCCTGTAGCTACATACGTTCTTGCAAATCTTGTAAGCATTTCGGAAGAGCGTAGTAACTCTTCTGCCAAAATATAAGAAGTGAAACGCCTATTTTCAGCGACCTCAACCTTTTGGGTAGTTTCATTAAGAAGTACAGCGGTGAAGGTAATGGTGCCTGCTAATGGCAATGAAATGCAAGCGAAAAGTAATAACAGACGTTTTAAGCTCATGACTGTCGCGTAGGGTTTAGGGCAAGATACTGATTAAAACGTTTATCGCAGTCTCAACGACGGATCAACTGGATTTCATGAGTGCCCGGATGGCCACGGAAGCAGTTACTGCCCCGAAGGTTGCGGGCATATACGATATTGTTCCATACGCCGATTTCTTGTAATTCTTGCCATCGGTCAGCATAAGACTTTCTTTGATTGGTAACTCCGGACTGAACACGGTTTTAATACCCTTGTAGATGCCGTGGTTGCGGAGATTTTTCCGGATTTGCTGGGCAAATGGGCAATTGTATGTTTTTGAAATATCAACTACCCGCAGTTGCGTCGGGTCCACTTTGGCACCTGCGCCCATACTGCTGACGAGCGGTATTTTACTGTTGAACGCCATTCGGATAAACGTGATTTTCGGCGTGATACTATCAATAGCATCAATCA
The DNA here is from genome assembly GCA_903854075.1 of Candidatus Pollutiaquabacter sp. Taxonomy (GTDB): domain Bacteria; phylum Bacteroidota; class Bacteroidia; order AKYH767-A; family 2013-40CM-41-45; genus Pollutiaquabacter. Next base: position 2,408 of record CAINVI010000141.1, read on the forward strand.
GGAAATCGGGACGTTTTTCCAATTGTGTTTGCACCATTTCCGGATTGACGAATTCCTGAACCACGTGCAGCGTAAGTTCCGGATTAATAGCAAGCAGCCGCTCAGCCATGATCTGCACTTTGGGTTGGCCATGATTGGTTGACAAAGCCGGCAGTTGACGGTTACGGTTAGTCGGATCTACCACATCGCCATCGATGATGGTCATTTCACCGACACCCGCACGAGCGATGAATTCGGCGGCAAATGAGCCAACGCCGCCCATGCCAACTACCATGACATGTTTTCGGGTAAGTGTTTGTAGCGCCTCGTCGCCGATCAGGAGACTTGTACGCGATAGCCAGGATAAATCATTCATGGGCGGTAAAAATACGATCTCCGAAGACTCGTTGAACATTGTTCAGTATTTCGCGGTAAAGTAAATCAATACTGATTCTTTTTGCCTCCGCAGCGAGTTGGTAAATCGTTGAAATAGGGAGCTGGCTGTTATCGGTTTCCAGGAAAATCCGGTTGAGCGGACATTGTAGGAACACAGCAGTTGTTTTTTCGTCGGCGAGGTGTTTTCCGAACGAAAGGTAATAGCCACAGGAGAGGATGCGGTCGGCAGTCGATTGGTTTTTAGCGAAGCCGTGAAAAATCACGGGAACTTTACCGTTGATCCTTTGGTTCAGCAATTGAAGCGTTTCCTCGAAGGCACGAACGCAGTGGATGATTAATGGTTTTCCGGTTTCAACGGCCAGATCCATTTGTAAGCTAAAGTAGTGAGACTGTAATTCGAAATCTGTTTCGCAAGCCTTGTCAAGACCGCATTCGCCGATGGCGATAATGTTAGTTTGTTGAACAGCCGTTTTCAAATTATGAAACGCTGCTTCTGCTGTAGATGCTTGCAAATGCCAGGGATGCAGTCCGACAGAGAGGAATTCGTAATCCGGCAGGCGATTGAAATCCGAGTTGACATTTACAATCGTGCGCGATGCAGGTAGTTTTCCTACGTGGTGTGAATGAATGTCAAAGTAAGTGTTCACGTGATGGGCGATGGGATGTTTTACATTGAAGGGAGAATAGCAATTGGCGGAAGATCGCTGCTCATTACTAGTTTGAAGGTTTCAATTAAAAGGATTGGCCAATTGGTAGGTTGTCAAACTGCAAATTCCTGGCCCCATTTATAAAGGGAATGGATACTTGGTAATAGTTTTTTTCCTTTTACGGTAAGAGCGTATTCAACAGTAGGTGGCACGGTTGCAAATACTTTGCGCGTGATAATTCCGTTTGCCTCCATGTTTTTCAATTCCTTCACCAACATTCGGGTGTTGATTCCTTCTATCGATCTTTCAACTTCCTTAAACCGCATTTTGCCTTTGGATAAATTATAAATGATTGGCATGGCCCATTTGCCACCAATTATGTCCAATACGTCCTTTAGACTGCATGTTTTTTGCGAAGGGATGGTTTTATTTTTTGACATAACGTATTGATTATGTTAATTGCTTTACTAAAGGTTACTAGTATACAAATGATTAACTACTTACTAAAGTAAAGTAATATACCTACTTTTACAAATCAAATAAGAACGGGAGGAATCGAAACGGCCTGAGTCTTTCGAAATCTATTGCACGGGCTGATTGACCATGTACCGAGGCAAAGATCAGGGAAACATAGATTATTTATTCTTAATATTCTTAAACAATTAAACCGATGAACAGAATACTTGTAGTACTCACTATTGATACAGAAAATCTTCCAAGTAATTTTCCTCAAATACTGCAGCACGAACGTGAGGTAGTAGCGCAGTGGAAAAAAGAAGGAATTTTAGAGCAACTGTTTTTAAGGCCCACCAAAAATGGTGCGGTACTTATTCTTAAAGATATCGATGAGGCAAAGGCAAATGAGTTGATTAAAACACTTCCATTTTACGCCATTAAAAAATCCATAGAGGTATTACCACTTATTAAAGATTCGGAAATCTAGTCGCCAAGCGACTTCAATCACTTTGGTTGTATTTTCTGACTTTTGTTTTCGATAATTACTTGCCAATACAAAACTTAGAGAAAATCGTATCCAATAAGTCTTCGTTGGAAATCTCTCCGGTAATCATTCCCAGGTGATGCAAGGCATAACGCAGATCGCCGGCGATGAAATCATTGGTTACGTTAGTAGCTAATCCTTGTTCAACCCTGGACAGCGCTTCATCGGTTTGTTTTAATTCGGCGGCGTGCCGTGCATTGGTAACAATGGTATCGCCACTGGCTATTTCTCCCGTACGGAAACGTTGCATCAGCGAGTTACGTAACGCATCGAGATTGGTTCTTTCCTTGGCAGAGACCAGTATGATATTTTCTATGCCTTTAAATTCATCTTCAAGTTGTTCCACCGATTGGTGGTCAATTTTATTACCTACAGGAAGAAGTACAAATGCAGGGTCTATTTCACGGCGCAATTGATCCAGTGTTTGTTGCAATTCTCCGGAGGAAGATTCATTCACATCGAACAGATAAATAATCACTGGGCTCTGCCGGATTTTTTCAAAGGTGCGGTCCACACCAATTTGTTCTATAGCATCCGTGGTTTCTCGAATACCGGCCGTGTCAATGAACCGGAATTTTACTCCTCCCATCGTGATCTCCTCTTCAATGGTATCACGTGTAGTGCCTGCAATTTCACTTACAATGGCGCGCTCTTCGTTGAGCAACGCGTTAAGCAGTGTGGATTTGCCGGCGTTCGGCTTTCCGGCAATGACTACCGGAATACCATTCTTGACTACATTTCCCAACGTAAACGAATCAATCAACGATTGAACGGTACTGCGCAATCGTTGTACCGATTCTTTCAGCTGCTGCCGGTTGGCGAATTCAACATCTTCTTCTG
>CAINVI010000142.1 GCA_903854075.1 Candidatus Pollutiaquabacter sp.
GGATGGAACAAATATTCCGTTATCAATCTTAAATACCACCACCAGGTAGTTTGCACAAAGAAATAGTTATGGAGAATTCACCCATCGTAGTAGGACTTGACATCGGCACCACGAAGATCTGTACCATCGTAGGCCGCAGGAATGAACACGGAAAAATCGATATCCTCGGATACGGTAAGGCCGAATCGCTGGGCGTCAGTCGCGGTGTTGTGACCAACATCGGTTTGACCATCGATTCTATCCGTAAATCCTTGCAGGAAGCTTCTGCAAAGTCACAGGTGGATATTGCCAAAGTTTTCGTGGGTATTGCCGGGCAACATATCAAGAGCCTGCAGCACCACGGTATGGTGACCCGCCGTTCCGGCGATGATGAGATCACCCAGGAAAGTATTGATGCCATTGTGCAGGATATGCTCAAGTTGGCCATGCCTCCCGGCGAACAGATCATTCATGTGATTCCACAGGAATATATCGTCGACAATGAAACGGGTATCAAAAACCCGATTGGTATGGCCGGCGTTCGCCTGGAAGCTAATTGTCATATTATTACCGGACAAGTTACCGCAGTTAAGAACATCAATCGTTGCGTTCAACAAGCCGGATTGGATATTGAAGGCTTGCACCTGGAGCCGCTGGCTTCTGCGGATGCAGTATTATCTGCCGAAGAAAAAGAAGCCGGCGTTTGTCTGGTCGATATAGGCGGTGGTACCACGGATATAGCTATTTTCCAGGACGGCGTACTTCGCCATACGGCTGTAATTCCGTTCGGTGGAAATGTAATCACCGATGACATCAAAGAAGGTTGTTCCATCCTGAAGAATCAGGCGGAAAAACTTAAAATGAAGTTCGGTTCTGCGCTTGCTTCTTCCGAGCAGGACAATGAAATTGTCTCGATTCCAAGTCTTCGTGGTCGTGCGCCGCGTGAAATCCGTGTCCGAAATCTGTCTTCCATCATTCAGGCCCGAATGGAAGAGATTATCGATTACGTATTTTATGAAATTGTGCACTCTGGCTACGAGAAGAAACTCATTGATGGAATCGTAATCACCGGCGGAGGCGCGTTGCTGAAACACCTTCCGCAACTCGTAGAATACCGCACCGGAAAAGATACACGAATCGGTTATCCGAACGAGCACATCGCTAAAGGCGCCGATGAAGTGAAAAGTCCAATGTTCGCTACCGCAGTAGGATTGGTCATCAAAGGTTATCAGGACCTCGACCGTCGTAATGCAGTCGCCTCCGGACAAGTCACCGCTAATATCACGAAAGAGAAAGATTTATCGAAGATCGCACAGCCGAGCGATGAGCCGCGTTGGTTTGATTCACTCAAAAAATTCTTTACCGAAGAGGAAGAAGACAAAAAACTGCGATAATCATCATTACAGAAGTAAGATTTCGAACCACACAACCCCAAGCCTTAACAGTTAAACATCCTACCCATGGAATTCGATTTGCAGCGTGAGCAGACCTCTATCATTAAAGTCATCGGAGTCGGTGGCGGTGGCAGTAATGCCGTGAACCACATGTACCGCCAGGGAATCAAAGGCGTTGAATTCGTCGTATGTAATACTGACGATCAGGCATTGAAGATTTCTCCGGTTCCTACCAAGATCCAGTTGGGAGAAAGCCTGACCAATGGTCGTGGTGCCGGATCAATTCCGGAAGTTGGACGAAATGCAGCCATCGAAACCATTGATGATCTCAAGAAGGTACTATTGGATAATACTCATATGGTATTTATCACCGCCGGAATGGGTGGAGGTACCGGTACCGGCGCAGCCCCTGTCATCGCTCAAGCAGCGCGTGAACTCGGTATTCTTACCGTAGCTATTGTAACGATGCCGTTCGATTTTGAAGGTAAAAAGCGTAAGCAGCAGGCCGACGAAGGTATCGAGCAGTTGAAAAAGAATGTAGATTCCATACTGGTCATCCGCAACGAACGTCTGCGTGAAATGTTCGGCAACCTCAAGTTGTCACAGGCATTCTCTAATGCTGATGATGTCTTGACAACGGCCGCTAAAGGAATCGCTGAAATCATTACCGTTACCGGACATATCAATGTCGATTTTGAAGATGTGAAAACGGCTGTGCAGGACAGTGGTAATGCGATCATGGGTTCAGCGGCTGCTGAAGGTGAAAGCCGGGCAATCATGGCCGTGGAACAAGCACTTGCATCTCCGCTGCTGAATGATAATAATATCAAAGGCGCTCGCTATATCCTGATGAATATTTCTTCCGGAACTCGTGAAGTAACGATGGATGAAATCGGAGAAATCACCGACTATATCCAGGATCAGGCCGGACTTACTGCTGATATCATCTGGGGTAATTGCTACGATGAAACACTTGGCGACAAGCTCAGCGTTACCATTATTGCGACCGGTTTTAAAACCCGTGAAGAGCAAGGAGCTGAAATCTCGCACCGCGAGCGTACCAATACGAAAGTGTATGTGATGGATCAGGACACTACGCCGGAGGCGGCTCCTGTAGCTAATGCTCCAGTGCAAGAAACGATAACATCCGAAGCGATGGAGCCGGTATTGGTGTCTCCGCAACTGTCAGTCACGCCAACCGCAGAAGATGATAGTCAGTTCACCTTCGAGTTTACCGTGGCCAATACAGCTGCTGAAACTCCGATGATGTCAACTGAGATGGATGCAGAGATAGAATTACGTCGTGATACTCAGGTGACCGACCTTCATGCTCCGGAACAAGAGGAGGATATGGAAGATGATTATTTCAAGAAGTCGCGCGAACGCCTTGCGCGCCTCAAAAGCTTGAACTACCGTCTTGGAAACGGCAATCTGTCCGAGTTGGAACGTGAACCGGCGTATAAGCGCAAGAACGTACGACTTGATTCGGTTCCGCACTCCAGTGAGTCCAATGTTTCACGCTATACGTTGTCTAACGAGGAGGAAAAAAAGCCGCAAATCCGTTCTAACAACTCGTTTTTACACGATAACGTAGATTAATTTTTTTTCGCCGGCGAACCTGTTCATCCCGCTTCCCCAAGTCCTGATAGTGTTCGATACGGCATTTGTCTCATACCATGAGCAACGCCCTCCTGAGAAGGAGGGCTTTTTCATTTTGTTACGTACTTTTGCCATTCAAACAGTCAGCCCATGAGCTTCGAAGAAAAAATCAACGCGGATTTGAAGACCGCGATGCTTGCCAAGCAGGAAGTTGCCGTACGCGGATTGCGCGCAATAAAACAGGCGATTCTCCTAGCGAAAACCTCCGGCGGAGGCACCGTCACACCGGAAGAAGAAGTAAAAATGCTGCAGAAGCTCGTCAAACAACGGAAAGAGTCTGCAGAAGTTTTTCAGCAACAAGGACGACAAGATCTCGCGCAGCCGGAATTGGAAGAGATTGCTGTCATTGAAAAGTACCTGCCGCAAATGATGAGTGAAGATGAAATCCGTGAAGTGGTGAAAGCGGCCATCGCGCAAACGGGCGCATCAACACCTCAGGAGATGGGTAAAGTCATGGGTGTTGTGACCAAGCAGCTCGCGGGGAAAGCCGATAATAAATTGGTTTCCCAGCTCGTAAAACAGCTTCTGGGTGCTTAGAAGGGCTTTTTTTACAAATACTTGTAAAATATTTTTGGATTATTACCTTTGGTGAGTCACCTGAAAACTAGTTTGTTAACTGCAGGATGCTCCATTACAGGTGACGGGTATTTTGCAAAATAATTTATTACCACATGAAAACAGGAACTGTAAAGTTCTTCAATGAATCCAAAGGCTATGGCTTCATTGTGTCGGACGAAACGAAAAAAGAGGTATTCGTGCACCACAGCGGACTCCTCGAAAAAGTCCGTGAAAACGATCGCGTAGAATTCGAAGAAATGGACGGCCGCAAGGGCGTCAATGCTGTAAACGTTAAACGCGTACAGTAATTCGATTTTACGGAAACGAATGAGCGGGAACCTCCACAGGTTCCCGCTTTTTTTTATCCCGTTTTCCGGTCAAAAGTGCGGTCAAAATTTACTATTTTGTAATCGTTTAGTCAGTGCGTGCGGAGCCAATATTATGTTCCTTTCGCTGATTATCGACAATATAGTATGTCCACTTCCTTTTCCCAGCGTGTTGTTGCCGCAGTTGATATCGGCGGGACCAATACAGTGTTTGCACTTGTCGATCGCCAAGGTGTCATTCATCGACGCGGTTCCTTGCCAACACGCTCCGCAACTACTGCGCAGGCATATATCGCTTCGGTCAGTGATGCCATCACTAGCAATTCTTCCGAATTTCAAATCGTAGCCGTCGGAGTCGGCGCTCCCAATGGAAATTATTTCAATGGTACTATTGAGTTCGCACCGAATCTCCCCTGGCAAGGCATCATTCGTCTGGCCGATGAATTTAGTGCCCGGATGAATGTTCCCGCATTTGTTACCAATGACGCAAATGCCGCTGCGCTGGGCGAAATGTATTTTGGTGCCGCCAAAGAGACGAAAGATTTTATTTTCATCACACTCGGTACAGGACTGGGAAGTGGTCTAGTCGTAAACGGCGAACTGGTTTACGGTCATGACGGATTTGCCGGGGAACTTGGACATACAATAATTTTACAGCATGGCCGGCCTTGCGGATGCGGACGAAGAGGCTGTCTTGAGCAATATTGCAGCGCAACCGGACTGGTTAAAACCTATCGAGAAATCCTGCTTACTTCTGATCCTGATCGGACGACTGCCGTAACCGATGAGTCGATTACTTCAAAGGCGGTCTTCGACAAAGCCATGAACGGGGATGAAGCTGCATTCTATGCGTTCAATTACACTGGCGAACTGCTCGGTTTTGCGCTCGCCAATAGCGTGGCTTACACCAGCCCGTCTGCGATTTTTCTTTTTGGAGGATTGGCCAATGCCGGCGAATTACTTTTTACGCCGACAATGATCAGTTTCGAAAAAAACCTCCTCTCTATTTACCGAAATAAAGTCAAATTACTTCCTTCCGGACTACCAGAGAATGATGCGCCACTCCTTGGTGCTGCTTCGCTGGCCTGGAATGAACTGGAAAAACGTTAACGCATGTTCCTTCGCATCCTACTCTTTCTGTTGGTTTATTTGTTACATCTGTCAGCTTCTGCGCAAGATGTACATCAGCGATATCCTCTTATTCCCTGGCCCGATTCGCTACGGCCATTACAAGGCAGTGTTCGACTGGAACGCTCGGCAAAGTTTATCGTGGCACACGACAGTATTTCGCAAGAAGCTGTTGTTGTTAATGAATATCTACTCGCCAATTATGGATTTACTTTCCAGACAACAGTCAGTAAGCGTGCGGGTGACGGGAATATATTTCTTACCGTCGATCCTGCTATTCCTGGTCACACTGGCGCATATCAACTCACTGTGAATAACCGGGGAGTAATTATCAAAGGGAATAGTTTAGCGGGTGTTTTTTACGGGCTGCAGACGTTCTTACAGTTGTTGCCTCCTTCGAAAAGTGCACCGCTTGACGTACAAGCTGTGGAGATATTCGATTCCCCCCGATTCGTTTACCGAGGCATGCACCTGGATGTAAGCCGCCATTTTTTTCCCGTGGCTTTTGTGAAACGTTACATCGATCATCTGGTGCGATACAAAATGAATTATTTTCACTGGCACCTTACGGATGATCAGGGATGGCGGATAGAAATAAAACGATATCCTGAACTTCAGCGCGTTAGCGCCTGGCGCAACGGAACGCGTATTGGTCACTACAGTTCAGTGCCGGAAGCCTATGATACCATTCGCTACGGCGGCTACTATACGCAAGACGAAGTGAAAGAAGTTGTAGCCTACGCAGCACGTCGTCATGTCACTGTACTTCCGGAGATTGAAATGCCTGGACACGCACTCGCGGTGCTGGCTGCGTATCCGAACTTATCCTGTACCGGCGGACCATTTACGGTCGGTCGTACATGGGGTGTTTTTCAGGATGTATTTTGTCCGAAAGAAGAAACGTTCGAGTTTTTGGAAAATGTTTTATCCGAAGTATGTGAACTGTTCCCCGGTACCTACATTCACATCGGAGGAGATGAGTGTCCGAAAGATCGCTGGAAGGTTTGCACGCATTGCCAGTCACTCATAAAAAAGGAAGGACTGAAAGATGAGCACGAATTACAGAGTTATTTTATTCGACGTATAGAGCGCTTTCTGAATACTCGAAATAAACGTATGATTGGCTGGGATGAAATCCTGGAAGGTGGTCTGGCTCCTGATGCGACCGTCATGTCATGGCGTGGATATCAGGGTGGAATTGATGCTGCAAAAATGGGTCATGATGTTGTCATGACACCAACTTCGTATTGCTACTTTGATTATTATCAGTCGAGAAATCCGCAAGAGCCGTTGGCTATCGGTGGCTTTTTGCCACTTGATAAAGTATACCGTTTCGAGCCGGTACCGGATGCGTTGGTCGGAGAGGAAGTGCAGCGAATTCTCGGTGTTCAGGCCAATATGTGGACTGAATATGTGCCGGATGGAAAACAAGTAGAACATATGGTGCTTCCGCGCATGTGTGCGCTTTCGGAAGTAGCTTGGAGTTCCTCCGGTAAACGTAATTATGATCAGTTCGTCGAACGGCTCGGTTCGCACTTTAAATTATTGGGGTTCCTCGGTACCAACTATTCCCTGGCGGTTTTCGATGTTGAAGCAGCTGTTTATCCCGGAACTACTAAAGGAATCGATATTCACCTGAACAGTCCCTATAAATATGGATCCATCCGTTATACGACCAACGGTTCCCGCCCCGACGGAAATTCAAAAATTTATTCGACACCGATCAATGCGGACCAGTCTATTGTGATCACATCCGCGCTATTCGATGGAAGTGAACGTAAAGGAAATGTGTTGCAGCAGTTGTACAAAGTAAATCAGGCGACTGGGAAAACAATTACCCTTACCAACAAACCGCACGAAGAGTATTGTCGTGGAGGCGGGTTTACTTTAATCAATGGTGTCTACGGCGCATTGCCCTGGAATGGCGCTGATTGGCTGGGCTTCCAGGGACAAGATCTCGAAGCAGTTGTTGATCTCGGAAAACCGACAACCATCATTCGTGCAGGAATTGACGTCTTGAACGATGAGGGAAGCTGGATTCATTATCCTAAACGCATGGAAGTCTTTCTTAGTGATGACGGAATTACGTTTACTAGCTTTGGTAACGTGGAAGGTGATAAGCTGGATGCATCAAAACGATATGTCATTTTTCCCGTTGATAAGGTGAAGGCGCGCTATGTAAAATTCGTTGCGGAAAATGCCGGCATCATACCCGATGGAAAGCCGGGAGCAGGAAATCCATCTTGGCTTTTTGTGGATGAACTAGTAGTGGAATAACATCGAAAAAAAACTTTATGGCAAGCTCTTCCCGACGTCGCTTCATTTATCAAACATCATTGTTCGCCGGGCTTTTTTCGTTTCGAAAAGTAGCCAGCGCGTCTTCGGTTGCTCCGGTAAATCCTTCCGGTCCGATAGTGCTATCTACCTGGTCCCATGGAATTCCTGCGAATGTAGCAGCATGGGAGATTTTAGCTAAAGGTGGACGTTCGTTGGATGCCGTAGAAGCCGGCGTGCGTATTCCGGAAGCAGATCCCAATGTGACCTCCGTCGGATTGGGTGGTTATCCGGATCGTGACGGGCACGTGACGCTGGATGCTTGCATAATGGATGAGTTCGCTAATTGCGGATCGGTTGCTTGCCTTGAACATATCGTGCATCCGATTTCCATCGCTCGTTTAGTGATGGAGAAAACACCCCATGTCATGCTCGTTGGAGAAGGCGCGCTCAAGTTCGCACTCGACAACGGATATAAGAAAACTAATCTGTTGACACCGGAATCGGAACAACATTGGAAGGAATGGTTAAAAGATGCTAATTATAAACCGGTAGTCAATTGGGAAAATCATGACACCATTGGCATGATTGCACTCGACAGTAAAGGAAATCTGTCCGGCGCTTGTACAACCAGTGGGATGGCATATAAATTACATGGACGTGTTGGCGACTCTCCGATAATCGGAGCCGGACTTTATGTTGACAATGAAGTAGGAGCTGCCACAGCGACCGGAGTCGGGGAAGAAGTGATTCGCATTTGCGGGTCACATTTGGTGGTAGAACTGATGCGTCAAGGAGCCAGTCCGGGTGATGCTTGCCGTGAAGCCGTTGAACGCATCGTGAAAAAACAACCGCAACGGTCCAAAGAATTGCAGGTTGGATTTCTTGCCTTGAATAAACACGGTGAATTCGGATCGTTTTGCCTGCAAAAGGGGTTCAATTTTGCCGTAAAATCGGATTTGCACGACAATAGTCTTTTTGATAGTAAAAGTCATTACTGATCCTATCACACGATGATTACACTTGAAGTTGCCTGCGGAAATTTAGCGTCTGTACATGCTGCAGTGAACGGCGGAGCGAATCGTATCGAACTTTGTGCAGCGCTTGGTGAAGGTGGATTGACGCCTTCGGATGCTTTTATTCGTACTGTTTTGAAGACGGTAGAAGTGCCCGTTTTTGTTATGATTCGTCCGCGTGAAGGTGATTTTCTCTATAGCGAATCCGAATTCTCACTCATGCTCGACGAAGTAGACCGCTGCCAAGGATTGGGTGTTACTGGAATTGTTGCGGGATTTTTATGCAAAGACGGTTCGATTGACATACGACGGTCCGAAAAGTTAGTGGCAAACGCCGGCAATATGCAAGTCACGTTTCATCGCGCCTTTGACCTTTGTAACAGTGATTTTGAGGCGCTAGAACAACTCATTGATTGTGGCTTCACTCGGCTACTCACTTCCGGACAAGAATCTTCAGCACCGAATGGAGCGGATCGTATAGCGGCTTTGGTACAACGAGCGTCAAATCGAATCCAAATAATGGCAGGAGCCGGTGTCAATGCGGAAAACGTGGTGGAGTTGATAAAGCGAACCGGTGTAAGAGAAGTTCATTTGTCAGGAAAAAAAATGCAACGCAGCGCCATGGAATTTACCCGAACAGTCCTGACTATGGGGAAAAGCGATACAGATGAATATGCGATTGCAGTAACCGATGAACAACATATTCGCACGGTGCGAAATCTACTTGATGAAATTTAACCATATGCGTAGTTTTATCGTATTGCTGACGCTCACATGGATTCAGATAACAAATGTGCGCGCAGAGAAATTGTCGCAAGTGACATTGCGCGAAGATTGGGAGTTCAGGAAAGTAGGTGATGCTAAATGGCTACATGCTGATGTGCCAGGCTCCGTGCATCTTGACTTGCTGTCGAATGGATTGATTGCTGATCCTTTTTTTGGAGATAACGAAACGAAAGTACAGTGGGTGGATACCTGTGACTGGGAGTATCGTTGTCGTTTTTCTTCACCGTCAGGCTGGGTGAAAAATGGTAATTATTCCTTGGTGTTTTCCGGCCTGGATACCTATGCGAAGATCAGTCTGAATGATTCTGTAGTAGTCGAGACAGACAATATGTTTCGCGAATGGTCGGTTGATATCTCCGGATTGCTACGCGAAAAAAACAACGAGTTGAAGGTGGTCTTCAGCGCCGCAGCTCGTGAAATGGCTCGACGCGCGGCGACCTATCCGGTGAAAATACCCGGCGGTGATCGTGTGTTTGCACGTAAAGCCGCTTTTCAGTCCGGCTGGGATTTCGGTCCACGGTTTCTTGGATGTGGAATATGGAAGCCGGTAGTGCTTTCGCTGAAAAAGGACATCACTTTGCAAGATGTACATGTGCAACAATTAAAGCTCACGGATACATTGGCAGAGCTGGAAATCACTACAACTATAGAAGCATCCTTGCGCGGCGAATACGTGATGACCATCGGGAACCGGACAACATCGGATAAGCAATCACAAGTTGTTCAACTGCTTGCCGGTACAAATTTTGTTAAAAGTAAGTTATCAATCACCAATCCACAGCGTTGGTGGACGTACGCTCTTGGAACTCCTTTTTGCTATGATCTAACCGTCACACTGTCGGATCAAAAAAATGTAATAGCAGACCGGCAACTCACTGTCGGATTACGCGAGTTGGAACTGGTGCAGGAAAAAGATTCCATAGGTACTTCGTTTTATTTCAGATTGAACGGCGTTCCTGTTTTTATGAAAGGAGCCAATGTAGTCCCACCGGACCATTTTCTTACTCGCGTTGATTCTTCTACGATTGATCGTTTATTGCGTGATGCGCTGAGTTGCCATATGAACATGCTTCGTATCTGGGGCGGTGGAGTTTATCCGGATGATTATTTTTTTGATCGCTGCGATCGTCTTGGAATTCTCGTATGGCAAGATTTTATGGCTGCCTGTTCGATGATCCCCGGCGATTCAGCATTTATCGAAAACATGAGGGTGGAAGCGATACAGCAAGTGAAAAGATTGCGCCATCATCCTAGTTTGGCGTTGTGGTGTGGCAATAATGAAAACGAAGAAGGATGGAATAACTGGGGTTGGCAAAAAGAATTGAAGTACACAATCGATGATTCAGCCACTGTTTGGAATATGTATGCTTCCATTTTTCGTCAGATGATTCCGGCTGTACTGTCTGAATTTGATCCCTCCCGACCATATTGGCCGAGTTCGCCGTCTATCGGTTGGGGTCGACCGGAAAGTATGAAGTCAGGCGACAGTCATTATTGGGGTGTATGGTGGGGAAAAGAGCCTTTTGAAATTTACAAGGTTAAAACAGGGCGTTTCATGTCTGAATATGGTTTTCAGGCATTGCCGTCCATGGCTACCTGGCAGGGAATTGCAGGTACTCCTAATCTGGACATTTCAATGCCTGCTGTAAAAACGCACCAGAAACATCCAACCGGATTCGAAACCATTCAGCACTATTTGCAGCAGTCGTATAACCGACCTAAGGATTTTTCAAGTTATGTCTATGTTAGCCAATTGCTGCAGGCCGATGGAATTACGAAAGCAATGGAAGCGCATCGTCGCAACAAGCCACATTGCATGGGGACTTTATACTGGCAGTTGAACGATACATGGCCCGGTATTTCCTGGAGTGGTATGGATTACTTCGGACGGTGGAAAGCCTTGCAATATGCAGTACGTGAAAACTATCAAACCTTGATGATTAGTGTTGTTGAAGATCGTCGTAAAGTGGAAGTGTACGTCTCTTCTGATTCGCTGAACGATTACCTTGCGCGTATGGAGATCCGTTTGATTGATCTCAAAGGTAATGTGAGATGGGCAGAGGTGGTCGCTGCGGATATTAAAGCAAATACGAGCACCATGGTGTGTGCAAGGGATTTGAGTCGAATTGTACAAATGGTAGATACCAATAATCTGTTCTTCAACGTAAAAATCATTTATCAAAATGAAGTCCTCGCTGAAAAATCTATATTCTTTTGTCAGCCGAAAAGCTTGAAATTGTCACGTCCTTCCTTAACCATACGTGCGCTTCCTTCCGGTAACGGTTTGAAACGTCTCGAGTTGAAATCATCTACATTTGCCAAGA